>CAMVQZ010000020.1 GCA_947169745.1 uncultured Clostridia bacterium | reverse complement strand
ACAGAGCGAATGGAATGAGCGATAATGCGAACATGGGTCCAGCGTCACGCTGGTGAGTGGGGGTGTACAATTGAGAGGGAATGATATATAATAGAGGTGTAGTGGGTAATGATGTCTGAGTATTGGAGGAAATGGAAAAATGAGATTTTTGGCGGGAGAATTTGATGTAGCTGTTATTGGAGCAGGACACGCCGGTATTGAAGCCGGACTTGCCGCTGCAAGGTTAGGATGTAAAACAGGAGTATTTACCATAAATATGGACGCAGTGGGTAACTGCCCGTGTAATCCCTCTATCGGAGGAACAGCAAAGGGTCACCTTGTAAGAGAGATAGACGCCCTCGGCGGAGAAATGGGAAAGGCGGCTGATGAATGCTTTCTTCAAAGCAGAATGCTTAACAGAGGAAAGGGACCGGCAGTTCATTCTCTCCGGGCACAAATAGACAGAAGAGCTTACAGTAACAGAATGAAGCATACGCTGGAACTGCAGGAAAATCTTGAACTAAGACAGGCGGAGATCATTGAGCTTGAAAAGCAGGAGGATGGTCTCTGGCTGATGACAACAAGACTGGAGGCTCAGTACAGAGCAAAGGCTGTTATCCTTGCGACAGGAACATATCTTGGGGGTAAAATATATGTGGGTGATGTTTCCTATGAGAGTGGTCCGGACGGGATGTTCCCGTCTAAATATCTTCCGGATTCTCTTCAGAAAATGGGAATGGATATCCGCAGATTCAAAACCGGAACCCCTGCAAGAGTACTGAGATCAAGTATAGATTTTTCTGATCTGGAGGAGCAGGAGGGAGATGAACATATTGTTCCCTTTTCCTATGATACGGTCTCTCCGGGTGAAAATAAAGTAAAGTGCTATGTGAGCTGGACAAATGAAAGAACGAAAAAGGTTATCCTTGATAATATAGACCGTTCTCCTATGTATAGCGGAAAAATCGAGGGGATAGGGCCAAGGTATTGCCCGAGTATTGAGGATAAGATCGTAAGGTTTGCAGAAAAACCCAGACATCAGCTCTTTATCGAGCCGTGCGGAATGGATACAGAGGAAATGTATATCCAGGGAATGTCCTCGTCTCTTCCGGAGGATGTACAGCTGAGCTTTTATCATACGATCAAGGGACTGGAGCACTGTACAGTTATGCGCCCGGCTTATGCAATAGAGTATTTCTGCGCTGATCCGATACAAATGAACCGTACCCTTGAATTCAGAAAATTCCCGGGACTGTATGGCGCCGGTCAGTTTAACGGTAGCTCAGGATATGAAGAGGCGGCTGCTCAGGGACTTGTCGCCGGAATAAATGCGGCATTGAAAATACAGAATAAAGAACCAATGATACTCGACAGGGCAAGCTCATATACCGGAACGCTTATAGACGACCTTGTAACAAAGGGCTGTAATGACCCGTACAGAATGATGACTTCCCGGAGTGAATACAGACTTATTCTTCGTCAGGATAATGCAGACGTAAGGCTTACCCCGGTGGGAAGACGAATCGGACTTATCAATGACGACAGGTGGGAACGTTTCTGTAAAAAACAGGAAATGATAAAAGCAGAAATTGAAAGAGCTAAAAATACTGTTCTGTCTCCCACAGAAGAACTGAATCAGATTCTTCGGGATAAAAATACCTCGGAGGTGAAAACAGGTGTAAGATTAGGAGATCTTCTGAAGCGCCCCCAGATAAGCTATGAGGATCTGACACCTGTGGATAAGGGAAGAACTACAGATGACAGAAATATTCTTGAACAGGTGGAAATCGAAATCAAATATGACGGCTATATCAAAAGGCAGCTTATTATTGTTGAACAGGTGAGAAAGCTGGAATCAAAAATACTGCCGGAGAATATTGATTATAACTCTATAGACGGTCTGCGACTGGAAGCAAGAGAAAAACTGTCCAAGGTGCGTCCGGAGAGTATCGGACAGGCAAGCAGAATCTCAGGAGTAAGCCCGGCGGATATTTCTGTACTGATTATATATCTTGCAACTCTGAAAAATAAGGAGAAATGATCCAGATGATAGCGGAAATATTAAAGAAATGGTGCGATGATAACGATATCAGTATAACTGATAGGCAGCTTTCAGATTTTGTAAAATATGCAGAGCTGCTAAAGGAATGGAATGAAAAAATGAATCTGACAGCAATAACTGATGACGAGGGTATCGCCGTTAAGCATTTTGCGGACAGCGTTTCAATCCTCAGATATGCGGATATAAAAAATGAAGCCAGTGTTATTGATATCGGAACAGGAGCAGGCTTTCCGGGTATTCCTCTTAAAATAATGCGCCCGGATATAAAGCTTACTCTCCTTGACAGCCTTAATAAGAGACTTGTGTTTCTCCAGGAGGTGTGCAGCAGTCTTGGACTTGAAGCTAAGCTTATTCATGACCGGGCAGAGGTGAGATCTCTGGATCCGGAATACAGGGAAAAATATGATATTGCTGTTTCAAGAGCTGTGGCAAATCTTCCGGCACTTTGCGAATATTGCCTGCCATATGTAAAAACAGGAGGTACCTTTGTCTCTATGAAGGGACCTGACGGAATGAATGAAATAAATACAGCGGAAAATGCTTTGAAGATTCTGGGAGGAAAGCTGTTGGAAATCAAGAAATTTGAATTGCCGGATGACAGCACAAGGACAATAATCAAAATGAAAAAAGTATCTCCTACTCCGAAAAAATATCCAAGAAGAGGTCAGAAGATAAACAAGTCACCTATACTATAAGAGTGCGCGGAAAAAATGAAATATGAGTAAGAAATAAGTTTTCAACATTGGCGTATGTGTGATGTTGAAAACTTTATTTTTGTCCGTGGGGATATTTTTTCATTTTGGAAAAATATATAGTTTTAATGGGTCTTTCCGGATTATCGGACAGACAAAATTATAATTCCGGAAAATTTAACGGAGGGTATAAAAATGTTGAAAACAGGGAAAAATCCGTCACAAAAATTATTCGTGATAATTTCCTCTCTGACATCCTTTGACAAATAAATCATACAGAAAATGATATCATATATCCACGAAAGGAGTGACAGCAGTGCTGCTGAATTTTTTCAATGAAAGAAGAATAACAGATATTCCTATCGTCCAAATCAGACCGGTGAGAACTGGAGTGCGGAAAAACTATTCACCGGAAAAAATAAAAGAGCTGGCACAGAGTATAAAGGTCAGCGGAATAATACAGCCATTGACAGTAAGAAGAATAAGCCAGTCGGAGTATGAATTAATTGCCGGAGAAAGAAGATTGAGGGCTGCGGTTATGTGTGGATGTAAAAGAGTGCCGTGTGTAATAATCAGCTGCACTGATAAGCAGGCGGATACTTATTCATTGTCGGAAAATCTTCAGCGCTGTGATCTGAATTTCTTTGAGGAAGCAGAGGGAATAGAAAATCTTATGTTATCCTGGAAGATGACAAGACAGGAGGCGGCGAGAAGGCTTGGAAAAAAACAGGCTGCAGTAACAAGCAAGCTGAGCGTTCTGAAGCTTACAAACGAAGAAAAGGATATAATACTTAAATACCACCTGAGTGAAAGACACGCAAAGGCTCTCCTCAAGGTTGAGGATACGGTAATGAGAAGAATGATATTAAGTGAAATAGTAGCAAAGGGTCTGAATGTAAGTCAGTCGGAAAAGTACATATCCGCAATGTTATCTGACTGCAACAAGAAAAAGGTAAAGAACCAGAAAAAAAGACTTGTACTGAAGGATCTCAGGATATTTGAGAATACTATCAATAAAGCAGTAGAAATGATAAAGGCTTCAGGGCTGAAGGCTCATGCTGAAAATACAGAAACCGATGAATATATAGAATATACAGTAAGAGTTCTGAAAAATAAGGAAGAAGCAGAAAGTAAAAGTATGACAGCATAGATATCCAATATGGGTAATGATGTAAAAAGTTTCGCCAGCCTTTTTAAAGGCTGCGGGGTCCATGGGGCGCGGGTCTCCGGTGGAGACCTCTCAGCCGTAGGCTGAGAAGCGCCGACCGAGCCGGGAGGCGAGACCGCGGGTCTCCGGTGGAGACCTCTCAGCCGCAGGCAGAGAAGCGCCGACCGAGCCGGGAGGCGAGACCAGGGCCCCTGGTCGCACTCCGCAGAGTGCGAATTCCCCCAACTGCCGTAGGCAGCAAAAAAACTAAGTTCCTACCCCCATCTGAATGAGTTAGTCATTTTCAATGCAAAGCGAGAAAATGACGGACGGAAAACGGAAAATAGAGAAAGCCGGTGAATCTAAAATTCATCGGCTTTTGTTTCATGTGAAACAATTTATGAAAAACTATTTACGATATGGCGGCGGAGTGATATAATAATAAAGGATAAATGAGAAGATGACCGGGAGTGAATGATTTGGGAAAAATAATAGCAGTTACAAACCAGAAGGGCGGAGTGGGAAAGACCACAACAGCTGTTAACCTTAGTGCCGGCATAGGCAAAGCCGGAAAAAAATGTCTTTTGGTGGATGTGGATCCTCAGGGTAACGCAACCAGCGGCGTGGGGATCGATAAAAGAACCGTAAAAAATTCCGCCTATGACATTATAATAGATGGGGTAAAGGCAGCAGATGCGGTATTGCATACAGCATATGACAACCTGGATATAATACCCTCTTCCATAGAGCTTGCAGCCGCAGATATAGAACTGATAGAGATAGAGCACAGAGAGGCAAGGCTGAAAAATGCCCTTGCCCTTTTAAAATCCTCATATGACTATATCTTTGTTGATTGCCCGCCTTCTCTGGGTCTTATAACAACAAATGCCCTTTGCGCTGCGGATACGGTGCTGGTTCCGATACAGCCTGAGTATTACGCTCTGGAGGGACTTTCACAGCTGATGAACAGCGTCAGGATAATAAAAAGAAGATATAATAATCATCTTGATATCGAGGGAGTTCTTCTTACAATGTATGACGGCAGATTGAATCTGACCCAGCAGGTAGTAAGCGAAGTAAAAAAGTTCTTCCCGAAAAAGGTGTTCTCTACAGTTATTCCCAGGGGTGTGCGTCTTTCGGAGGCTCCCAGCTTCGGAATGCCTGTAATGTATTTTGACAAGGGCTGCAAGGGTGCGGCGGCGTATAATGAACTGGCGAAGGAAGTTATAAAGAATAATAAGGGGTGAATGTAATGGCAGTAAAAAAAGGAGGACTCGGAAAGGGTCTTGATCTTATATTTATGGAAAATGAAACCGAGGATTCAGGGGGAGCAATCACTCTGAAAATAAGCGATATAGAGCCGAACCGATCTCAGCCAAGACATGATTTTGACGAAGAGGCTCTCAGAGAGCTTGCAGATTCTATTGCGCAGCATGGAATACTCCAGCCCCTTCTGGTGCGCCCGCTGGCTGACGGAGGATATCAGCTCGTGGCAGGAGAAAGAAGATGGAGAGCCAGCCGTATGGCAGGCCTGACAGAGGTTCCTGTTATAATCCGGGAGATGACTGATCCTGAAATGATGCAGATATCCATGATAGAAAATCTGCAGAGGGAAAATCTTAACCCTGTGGAAGAAGCGCTGGGATACAGGGTGCTTTCGGAGGAATATGGACTGACCCAGGATGAAATATCAAGATCTGTGGGGAAAAGCCGACCGGTGATTGCAAATTCGATGAGACTTCTCAGACTTCCGGAGGCTGTCCTTGATATGGTCAGGGAGGGGGAAATATCCTCCGGCCATGCAAGAGCGCTGCTTGCATTTGAAAATGAAGAGCTGCTTTTACAGACAGCGGAGCTTATCAAAACAAAGGATCTCACAGTAAGAGATGTGGAAAAGGCTGCAAAAAAGGCAAACAATATGAAGGAAACGATTGTTTCTCATAAAAGCAGGGATTCCTTCTACGATGAGGTAGAGATAGCACTGAAGGAGCATCTCAGCCGTAAGGTAAAGGTAAAAAATGCAAAGGACGGGACAAGCGGTATTCTGGAGATAGAGTTCTACAGTGAAGAGGATCTTGCAGAGCTGGCAAAGCTTTTCGACAGGGAATGAACAAAAAATGATCAAGAAGAAAAGAATAGCATTTCTTGATACAGCAAGATCACTGAGTATGATATGGGTGATAGCTGTAATACATATGAGCGCATATGTCAGGCAGCAGCAGATAGTCCCTCATGAATATCTGCGGTGCATATCAATTTGTGCATTGTCCTTGTTTACCTTTATTTCAGGATATTTTTTAAGCGGTAAAACGGAAAGTCTTTCAGATATCGGAAAATTCTACTGCAAACGATTGAAAAGATTTTTCCCTTTGTTTTTGCTGTCTGCTGTTTCCCTTTATATACTGCACCTGACAGTCAGAAAATTCAGTCACGTTACTTCTGTAGATCAGCTGATATATACCGTTACCGGAACAGCCTGTTTTATTAATAAGGCGCCGGCGACACTGTGGTATATAAGTATGCTTATGTTTTTCTATCTGCTTACGCCTTTTATCAATATTGCTCATCGTCCGGCTGTAAAGATTATTATTTGTGTTGTAACAGAGGGCATTTTACTGACAGGGGTTTTCCTGGGTATTTCGGATGAAAGACCTGCTCTTTATTTTCCTTTATATGCTTTAGCCCTGATAATTTCCGGAAAAATCAAATTAAGGGAAGGGTTCAGTATATGGGTCTTTCTTGTAGGAACAGTAGTTTCCGTCGGGGCTGTGCTGATAGATGTCAGGGCAGCAAACCTGGCAACTGATATTATTGTCGCCCTGGTTCTTCCGGTGCCGGTGTTGGAGCTTTCAAAGCTTTTATCATATAAGAAGGCAGGGGTGCTTTTCGGATATATCAGTTATGCATCCATGTGCGCCTATCTGTTTCACAGGCAATTTTTCGGACTGATACTGGCAAAATTCGGAAAGGTGGATATTCTGATATTTGAGTGTATTCTGTTTCCTGCTTTTCTTGTTATGTGTTATTTTATTCAGAAGCTTTACGACAGGATCGTTTTTACAGTAACAAGATCAAAAAAACGAAACGGATAATCAGCGAAAATAATACTAAAACAGGAATCTGAAATGAAACCCCTGACTGTAATATTTTTTTGTTTGTAGTTTTAATTAGCTGAAATTTATGCTATAATATATCCGGATGTTATTTTATAAAAAAGGAGAAATGAAAATGATAGACATCAGACTTATCAGAGAAAACCCGGACGAGGTCAAGGCAAGGATCAAAAAAAGAGAAATGGATCTTGACAGCGTTGTTGATGAGATCAGAGAAGTGGACGCTGCAAAGCGTGAGGCTCTGGGTAAGGTTGAGGCTATGAAGGCAGAGCAGAACGCTGCCAGCAAGCAGATACCCCAGATAAAAAAAGCCGGCGGAGACGCTTCAGAGATAATGGCGAAGATGAAGGAGCTTGTGGCTCAGATAAAAGAAGGCGACGCAAAGGTTGCAGAGCTGGAGGAAAAGCAGAAGAATCTTTTGCTCTCTCTTCCTAATCTCCCCGATGATGACGTTGCAGCAGGCGGAAAGGAACAGAATGAGCCTGTACGCTATTTCGGCGAGAAGCCCCGGTTTGATTTCAAAATGAAAAATCACGTTGAGCTTTGCGAGGGTCTTGGTATGATTGATTACCAGAGAGGCGCAAAAATCGCAGGCGCAGGAAGCTGGCTCTACAGGGGCTGGGGTTCAAGACTTGAATGGGCTCTCCTTAATTTCTTTATAGACGAACATATCAGCGATGGCTTTGAATTTATTCTTCCTCCTCATATGCTTGGTTATCAGTGCGGATATGTTGCAGGTCAGTTTCCGAAATTCAGGGATGAGGTATACTGGATCGAAAATACTACAAGCAGTGATGAAAAGTTTATGCTTCCCACAGCTGAAACAGCTCTCGTTAATATTCACAGGGATGAGATACTTACAAAGGATGAGCTTCCCAGGAAGTATATCGCATATACTCCTTGCTACCGCCGTGAAGCAGGAAGCTATCGTTCAGAGGAAAGAGGTATGATCCGCGGTCATCAGTTCAATAAGGTTGAAATGGTACAGTATACCGAGGATGACAAGTCGGATATAGCTTTTGAAGAGCTGGTAGGAAAGGCAGAAAGACTTGTGCAGGAGCTGGGACTTCACTACAGACTCAGTAAGCTTGCCGCAGGCGACTGCTCCTTCTCAATGGCAAGAACATATGATATAGAAGTCTGGATTCCCAGTATGGAAATATATAAGGAAGTAAGCTCTGCATCAAATGCAAGAGACTATCAGGCAAGAAGAGGTAACATCAGATACAGAGGCGACGATAAGAAGATGCATTTTGCTCATACTCTTAATGCGTCCGGTCTGGCAACAAGTCGTGTCATCCCGGCAATCGTTGAACAGTATCAGAATGAGGACGGAAGTGTTACAGTACCTGAGGTTCTCCGCAAATATATGGGCGGTATTGAGGTAATCAAGCCTGGAATGTAATAAAGCAAAACGCAGCTTTAACAAAACATAAAGTTTCGCCGGCCTTTTCAAAGGCTGCGGGGTCCATGGGGCGGAGCCTCTGGTCGCACTCCGCAGAGTGCGAAATTCCCAAACTGCCGCAGGCAGCAAAAAATAAATACTACTCTATTCGCTGAAAGCAGTCTTTTTCAATGCGTAGCGAGAAAAAGACGGACGGCAGAAAAATAATCCGATGAATCTAAGAATTCATCGGATTTTCTTACATATATTGGTTCTTCTTAATGCACAGCCCATTTTATATTACCCGAAAATATGGACGCATAATAAGCTTCACAGGGCAGCGAATGTAACACTCCCGCCCTACGGCTCCGCACCCCCAAGGGGGCGGCGGAGTTTATTGTTTATTTTTCCACATTTTTATGCGCCTTCAGTTCCAGCTCTATGATCCTGGACATAGGACTTTTTTTCTTCGTTCTGGGGGTTTTTGATTTTTTCCAGAGATAAGGACTGAAAAGTATCCCCTCCGTCAGACTGAGATTCTTTATATAAGACCTGATTCCGTCCCACATATGAGGCTTGTATAACAGCTCCGTATCTCCGCTTATTACCCAGGTAAGGAATTTATCATAATCAAGCTCCGTATCCTCAAGCAAGAGATTATCAGGAGAAAAATATCCGATATTTCCGTTATCAAGAAGAACAAATAATCCGCCGAAAATGTCTTCCCCCACAAGTGTTCCGAATTCCGGAAATTCATTGTTTATAGCAGTAAAATTCAACTCCCCGGCACCGTATATCCGGATCATATCATCAATTACCAGACCGCCGCAGTTCTTGAAAAGCTCCGATAATGTGGTGTTGTCCTTCAGCTTGAAATTTCCTCTGATATCTGCATAGGCAGCCCTGCTGTGAGGGAGTACCGTTATTTTCTTAGGGGATGCCTTAATATTCTTTTCTGTTTCTTCCCAATTTATCATGGTACTCTCTCCTTGTATATATGTTTCCTTCATTAAATTATGTAATGAAATCTGTGCTGACGTCTGCTGCATATTATAAACTATAATATGAATTTTGCCCCCAGGCGTAAGCATGGGGGGATCTTAACCGAAAACCTGCGGCTTGGCTGACACCATAAGCAGCTTCGTTTGCGTTTGCTCCGACAGATGTTCAGCTTCTCATAATCTGTATTGTAATAATGCATTCCTTTTTAACAAGATATTGGTAAAGCTTTACTTATCTTGAGGCAAATTTTAGTGACTTTTCCGGTAATGGGTTATCTTTATACAGTTGTAAAATTCCATTTTTAATGAATAATGAAAAATGAATAGTAAATAACGAATAATACGAAACGCCCCTCGAGGCTTTATTATAAATTATTCATTATTCACTATTCATTAATCACTGAGCCCCCGAACACAGAGAGGGGCGTTTCTGACCCGGACGGGAATCGAACCCGTGTTACCGCCGTGAAAGGGCGGTGTCTTAACCTCTTGACCACCGGGCCGGGTATTTTGAATAATGAAATTGAACAGCGAAATGATCTTCAGCTATTCAATTTCAGAATTCTTTTGGTAGCGGTAGTGGGACTCGAACCTACGACACTCCGGGTATGAACCGAATGCTCTAGCCAGCTGAGCTATACCGCCATTTATGCCGCTTTAAATAATCAGCTTGTTTATTATATTACAATTAGCCGTCTTTGTCAAGCATTTTGTCTGATTTGGAATAAATAATTTTATACAAAAAGTAAACGAACGAAAACATATACAAATAGTATACAAACTCCTGACAAAAGACTTTGCTGATATAATGTGTTTTTAATGACAAAATGGAATTAAACAGTTTTCAACAGCAAATTGTTGAAAAAGTTAAAAACTTACTAACATAGCTGTTGAAACAAATATATTGGAAAAATGTAAAAAAACAGGAAAACTATACTATATATATGTATAAAAAAGAAGTCAAGCCATATTTTGTCGTAATAATTTCTTCAAAAATTACAAATTGTAATTTTTAATTAACACATTCAACATTTTGATGTTGAAAACTCCGTTCCGTTACAGCTCCTGACGTTCAAAATACTCCTTTTTCAGTATAGAGAGCATATCCAGATCATAGTATATGCCGTCTTTTAACATATCATTCCTCTTTGTTCCCTCATATTTCATTCCTATCTTTTCCATTACTCTTCTTGAAGGATGATTAATACTCATGCATATGCCGGTTATCTTTTCAAAACCAAATACCTCAAAACCCAGCCTCAGCATTTCCGAAGCCGCTTCTGCTGCATATCCCATATTCCAGTAATTACTGTCTATGTAATAGGAAATATCGGCATGATTATGAGGCATCGAGACATTGATAAGACCTACGTTACCTATATATTGTTCACTATCCTTAAGAAAGGCTGCAAATTCATATGAAACCATTTCCCGTATATTGATCCTGATAAACTTCAGCCAGTCCTTTGCTCGTTTTCTGGTATAATCCCTTGGTATCCCGCAGGTGGTGGGATATATCTCCGGCTGACTTACAACACGCAGGAAATCGTCAATATCTTCTTTTGTATATTCTCTTATATGAAGTCTGTCTGTATAAAATTCAAAGCCGCTCATAAATCACCTAAAAAAGCAGAAACGCCCGAAAACCGGACATTTCTGCATTTGTCTTTCTGATTATCCGTTATATGAATAGTTGGGAGCTTCCTTTGTGATCTGTATATCGTGGGGATGGCTCTCCTTGAGACCGGCGCCTGTTATCCTTACGAAACGAGCCTTGTCGTGGAGCTCCTGAATATTGGCACAGCCTGTATAACCCATTCCGGCCTTGAGTCCGCCCATGAGCTGATATACTGTGTCTGAGAGGAGTCCCTTGTAGGGAACTCTTCCTTCAACGCCTTCGGGAACCAGCTTTTTATTGCCGGACTGGAAGTAACGGTCTGCGCTTCCTCTTCCCATAGCGCCTATGCTGCCCATACCTCTGTATACCTTGAACTGTCTGCCCTGATATATTTCGCTCTCTCCGGGTGATTCCTCACATCCGGCAACAAGAGAACCGATCATTACAACGCTTCCGCCGGCAGCAAGAGCTTTGACTATATCTCCTGAATATTTGACACCGCCGTCTGCGATAACGGGAATTCCATGCTTTGAAGCTTCATATGCAGCATCGTATATAGCTGTGATCTGAGGAACACCGATACCTGCAACTATTCTTGTTGTACAGATGGAGCCGGGGCCGATACCTACCTTTACGCAGTCTGCGCCTGCATCGATAAGAGCCTTTGCGGCTTCTGCCGTAGCAATATTACCGGCAATGAGCTGTACCTCCGGGAATGCTTTCTTTACCTTTGCAACGGAATTGATAATGTTATTATTGTGTCCGTGTGCGGAATCAAGAACAAGCACATCTACCTGAGCTTTTATAAGCTCCTCTACTCTTTCAAGAACGTCAGGTGTACCGCCGATAGCAGCACCGCAAAGGAGACGTCCGTTTACATCTCTCGCACTGTTGGGATACTGAACTGATTTCTCAATATCCTTTATTGTGATAAGTCCTTTAAGGATACCGTTTTCATCAACGAGAGGAAGCTTTTCGATCTTGTGCTTTTTAAGAAGAGCCTGAGCCTCAGTGAGTGTGGTACCTACCGGAGCAGTTACCAGGTTCTCCTTGGTCATGACATCGCTTATGTGCTGGCTGTAGTCGCTCTCATCCATAAAGCGGAGGTCGCGGTTTGTTATGATGCCTACGAGCTTTCCGTTTTCACAGATCGGCACACCTGATATCTTATACTTGGCCATAAGCTTGTTTGCATCGTTAACATAACGATCAGGGGTAAGATAAAACGGGTTTACAATGACACCGTTTTCGGATCTTTTTACTCTGTCTACTGCGTCTGCCTGCTGCTCAATGGACATATTCTTGTGGATAATTCCTATTCCGCCTTCTCTTGCGATAGCAATAGCCATCCTCGTCTCTGTTACTGTGTCCATTGCCGCTGTCATAAGCGGTGTATTGAGCTTGATTTTCTTTGTGAGATAGGTGCTGATATCCACATCTCTTGGCTGTACATTGGATTCTCCCGGAATGAGCAAAACATCATCAAAGGTGAGACCTTCTTTTCCGAATTTCTGATCAAAATCTGCAGTCAGCATTCAAAATTCCTCCTCATTCTTTTTATTTTCTTTTATATAGTATTAAATTATACAACAAATCACCCGGGATAAAATTCTTTATCAGAATTATGATTTTATTATTTCGATATTTTAATGGTCGCTTCTGCCATATTTTCAGGTGCGTTATGAAGAAATAACCAAAGCACTCAAGACGGAATGTTTGTCCTGAGTGCTTATGGGAAAGTACTTGTATACAGTATTGTTTTTTACCGGATCAACGGAGATGCTCAGTAAGAATCTGTCCAGTTGAGGGCGTAATTGTTTTTAAGCCATTTATTGAGATTATACTTAAAAAATTTGTTTTCAGCAAGCTTGAGGTCTGAGGGCTGGCTGAGGTCGATGAATAGTGTGTACTCGTAATATCTGGAGTCGGAGGAGGAGGGGTTATACAGAAAAGCGTCCTCGCTGTCAAGAGTATTGTAATACTGCTGAGGAGTATATTTCGGGGTGATATTTGCCCCAAGAACGAGACGAGCCTTCATATCCGTATAAACACCGGAGATGTTTGCTATAGATTTCTCCTTGAAGCTGCTCTGACTGCTGCCCGGAGTTGTTGTCTGACTATCTGTCTGAGTGCCTGTGTTTTTTTCGTTTGTTTCAAAAATATTACGTTTATAGTCCGGGCCGAGAACATTCCATAGGGGATCGTAATTAATATATGAAAGCTTATCGGTAATCAGGAAATAATAAAATATATTTTCCAGTTCGGTGGAGATATTCCAGGTGCCGTTGTATATATCATTGTGATCGTATTTACCGGTGTTTGCAGTAAATCCATCGGAGAGCATCCTGAGTATATCATATTCCCCGTCCTTTACGCCAAAAGAATCAAAGGACATCCAGACAGCGTCTGTTGAGGAGAGCCTCAATGCGGTTATCTGATCTTCATCGAGGCCGGAATAGTCGTCTTTATATTTTTCATCAAAAAGCTTTGCGTCTTTGTTATAGCGCTTGTGGAGCTCATCAAAGAGACCGCTTTCCTTGCCGATATTCAGTTCCTTGCTGATACAGATAAGCTTTGCAATATCGGAGGAACCGAGAGATGAAAGCCGGACAGAGGAAATGATTTTTTCCGATTTGTTTTTTATCTCAGCCTTATAATCATCATCAAGAGGGATTGAATTTTGTTTTGCAAGCCTGATACATCCGACTGCGCCATAGCACTGCTGGATATTTTTTCTTGTAAGCTCTTCGTTTTTCTTATAGAATTCCCCTGTGGAAGCGCCTGCAATAAAATATATCAAAAGAATAAACAAAAAGACCAGGGAAATGATATACATAGCATATCTGATATTACGTTCGACCATATAATTGTCCTCCGCACAGTTTTGTTTTTTTATCCGCATCTTTGTATCCTGAGGATTACTCTGACAATTATAACATAAATTTTTCGGTCTGAAAACCACCAATCAAAAAGAATATTGGTGGTTTGTGAAAAACTCTTTCCTGAAATTAAAATTGAAAATTTTTATTGCCGCTCTGTTTATAGTAAGGCTTTTGCGTAATTGCAGCTGCTCATAAAACAGCCGCTTAAAGCAGCCCGTAAGGGGTGCGGCGGCGGAGGGTTGGAGTATTACCTGAGGCGGTGGGCGCCGGATGCCGCGGCACGAAAGCTTATATACGCACGACAGAGCGAGTGTAAATGAGCGATAACGCGAATCGCTCAGTGCGAGCACGCACCGAACACGGGTGCAGCGTCGGCGCTGGTGCTGCTGTTCAAGAATTTTTGCTGAAGGTACTATAAAAATCAGAGAAAGTATGGTATCATTAGTATGTATAGTTACAGAAAGGCGGTAATTATAATGAAACGGCTTGAAACAGAGGGAAGCAGACAATTCAGTTATAACTCCAGTACCGAGGTGCTTGAAAAATATTATACCGGACAGCTTGATCTCGTAAAAAAGGGAAATACAGACCTTGCTACGCTTGAGCTGGTTATGTTGGGGAATACTCTGGATTTTATCAGCTTCATAAAAAAGGCTCTTGGAATCACACTTGATACCAAAGAAAAGTCAGTAGAGGTATTTGAAGAGGTAATGGATGCACTCAGCAGGGGCATAATAAATGTAAACCTGTTTGATAAAGATATCAATATTCCGAGAAAAGCAGGGGCATATCTCGGAGCTCTTATCATCGCAAATGTGGGCGGCGAATGGGTGGATACCTCAAACGGGCCTGCTGTGGTCATTGACAAGCGGGAGGTATATGTTCTCGATTTCGCTGACAAAAGGCTTATAAGCGGAAGTGAACTTAATTCTGCTGAATATTATAAAGCTGTGAGAACATTAAAGAAATTATAACGGAGGAAAAGATATGGCTAATCACAGATCAGACAGGATGTCTGAAGATATACAGAGAGAGCTGGCAGCAATACTGAGGGAAATGAAGGATCCCAGACTTCACGACGGGATAATAAGCGTTGTCCGGTGCGATATGGCGCACGATCTCTCTTTCTGCAGGGTATATATCAGCTCGATGAACGGTCTCGATACTGCGAAAAAGGCAGTGTCGGCACTTAAAAACGCACAGGGCTTTATCAGGCGTGAGCTGGGAACAAGGCTCAGGCTCAGATATGCGCCGGCGCTGGCTTTTGAGGCGACCGATTCTATAGAATACAGCGCAAATATTTCAAGAATACTGATGGATATTGATCTGAAGCCAGAAGCTGAGGATCCGGAGGACGATGATGAAACAGATAACAATTGAAGAGGCAGGACAGATATTAAAAGAAAAGGATAATTTTCTTGTGCTTATGCATAAATCGCCGGACGGCGACGCTGTGGGCTGCGGTTACGGATTGTGTATGGCTCTGCGCAGTATAGGTAAAAGGGCGGAGCCTCTCTGCGGAGATGAGATACCGCCCCTTTTCGGATATGTGACCGGGAAGCTGGAAACTGCGGAAGCTGATCCGCAGTACATAATAAGCGTTGATCTGGCAACGACAAACCTTCTCAGCGGAAAAGCGCTGGAATACCAGGACCGGATTGATCTCTGCATAGATCACCACAGACAAAACAGCGGCTTTGCAAAAGCGGGATATGTTGACCCCGATTCTGCATCGTGCGCAGAGATAGTTATGAAGATACTGGAAAAAGCGGATATTTCCATCACACCGGATATTGCAGACGCATTGTTTATGGGGGTTGCAACAGATACAGGGTGCTTCAAATATTCAAATGTCACTCCTGAGACCCACAGGGCTGCGGCAAAGCTTATGGAGTACGGCGCAGATAGTCTGGAGATCTGCCGTATCTTCTTTGATACAAAGACAAGAACCCGGCTGGCTCTTGAAAAGATGATATACGAGACTATAAGATATTATGCGGACAACCGTATCGCTCTCGTGACAATAACAAGGGAAATGATGGAGAAGTCCGGCGCTACACAGGGCGATATGGACGGTATCGCCGGAATAGCAAAGCAGATCGAGGGCGTTGCAGTGGGTGTTACTGCAAGGGAAAAGGATAACGGAGAATACAGGATATCTGTAAGGACAAACGGAGATATCAGTGCAGGAAATATCTGCGGTGTTTTCGGAGGCGGAGGACATTTTGCCGCTGCAGGCTGCAGTATCTATGGCAGCGAGGAAGAGATCCGGGATAAGATTATCGGCGCTTGCCTGAAGGAGATCGGGGAAAAGAATTGAACGGAATAATTGTAATAAATAAACAGCAGGAATTTACTTCCTTTGATGTGGTGGCAGTTGTCAGGGGGATACTGAGAGAAAAAAAGATAGGCCACAGCGGTACGCTGGACCCTATGGCAACAGGTGTTCTTCCGGTGCTTGTGGGCAGGGCTGCAAAGGCGCAGTCTCTTCTTCCGGATACGGATAAGGAATATGAGGCGGATTTCAGGCTTGGGATCACTACCGATACACTGGATATATGGGGAACTGTACAGAGCGAGACAAAAAGCAGCTGTTCTGCCGGGGATATCATAAATGCCCTGGAGCCGCTGCGAGGGGATATTATGCAGATACCTCCTATGTATTCGGCAGTACAAAAGGACGGAGTGCGGCTTTATGATCTGGCAAGACAGGGAATAGAGGTGGCGCGTCAGCCAAGGCCTGTTCATGTCGGAGGGCTGGAGCTTCTGTCGTTTGACGAGGAAACTCAGAGCGGCAGACTGCGGATAAGCTGCTCAAAGGGTACATATATCAGGGTCATCTGCGATGATATCGGAAAGTCACTGGGATGCGGCTGCGTTATGACGGCTCTTGTCAGGACGAAGGCCTGTGGATTTACATCGGAGGACGCGGTTACTCTGAAGGAACTGGAGGCCTTGAAAAATGAGGGGAGAGCAGAAGAACTGCTGAAACCGGTGGATAGTATTTTCAGATGCTATGACAGGATGTATATAAGCGAAAAACAATCTGTCCGTTTCCGGAACGGCGGAGGGCTCAGTCTTGACCGGGTCAGATCGGTAAAGGACAGGACAGACGGAAGAATGTACAGGGTTTATGACGGAAGAACGTTTCTTGGTCTGGGCATCATTGATGCGTCAAAGGAGGAGCTTTCTGTTAAAAAGCTGTTCTGCCAGTAAACGTGGGGTAATTTGGTATAAAGGAGAGTTTTTCAGATGGATGTATGGACAATTATTGCTGTGGTGTTCTTTGTGATCTTTATTATCGTGATGCTTGTACTTGCTGCGAGAAATATGAATCATGGCTATACCATTGGCAGCGGTATGTTTAAAAGCAGTGACGATAATCTTGAAAAGGATAAACACCTGGATCCTGCGGATTATAATTACTATGATAAGGACGGAAAGAAAAAATAAAGCAGTTATCAAGAGGTCACGATTATGGAAATACAAAAGGAGCTTGTCCGGAGCCGGGAGGCAACGTCTGTTGCCCTCGGATATTTTGACGGCCTGCACAGAGGTCACAGGGCTGTCATCGGGGAAGCTGTGGAAAACGGGATCAGGTGCGGACTTGTTCCGGCTGTTTTTACTCTGAAGCAAAGTCCGAGAGTGATCCTGAGAGGAGAAAAAAGCAACAATATAATTACGATAGAAGAAAAGCTGGAGCTTCTGGAAAAAATGGGCGTGCAGAGAGTATATCTTATAGATTTTACCACTATAAAGGATATTACAGCGGAAAGCTTTGTACGTGATGTCATTGTGGATCGTTTCAATGCGCGCCATGTTTCCTGCGGCTTCAATTATCATTTCGGAGCCGGCGCTGCCGGAAGCGGTGAGCATCTGGAGGGAATGTGCCGTCAGTACGGGATAACGGTGTATGCTAAGAAAAGAATAGAATCAGGATCCCTTCCGATAAGCTCTACAAGGATAAGAGGATGCATAGTCCGGGGTGATATACCGTCGGCAAGCGAAATGCTGGGCAGAACCTATGGGTTCAGTCTCCCGGTCGTTCACGGCAGGCAGCTGGGGAGAAGTATCGGGATACCAACAATAAACCAGATGTTTCCCGAGGAACTGGTGTGTCCGCCCTTCGGAGTTTATGCGTCCAGGGTCTGTGTGAACGGAAAATACTACTGCGGAGTTACAAACATAGGAGTAAAGCCTACAGTGGGCTCGGACGGAGTTGTGATCGAAACGTGGATGCCCGATTACAAGGGCCGGGAGCTTTATGGAGAAAAAACAGATGTACGGCTTCTGAAGGCTATCAGAGAGGAAAAAAAATTTTCCGGTCTTTCACAGCTTAAGGATGCAATAATTTCAGATTCGGAGAAGGCAAAAGATATTTATCAGAGCCTTTATCCGGAGGAATATTAAGGAATGAATTAAAAAGTTTATGGAACAGACAAAGGAAAAAAAGCAGATAAGAGGAGAAAATCCCCTGGGTTATAAAAGCATTCCAAAGCTTTTGGCGGGATTTGCCATACCGAGTATAATCGCTATGGTGGTCAGCTCCCTTTATAATGTAGTGGATCAGATATTCATAGGTCAGAAGGTGGGATATCTGGGAAATGCTGCGACAAATGTGTCATTTCCCCTTGTGACTATCTGTATGGCGGTAAGCCTTACTATAGGTATAGGTACAGCAGCGAGGTTTTCGCTGTATCTCGGACAGGGAAGGGAAAAGGATGCCGCAAAGACTGTGGGAAACGGTATCTGTATGATGATACTTTTCGGGGCGCTCTACGGAATAATATTGTCCGTTTTGTACAGGCCGCTCCTGGAAGCCTTCGGCGCTACAGAAAACATCCTGCCATATGCGATAACATATACCAGGATAACGGCTATCGGAATGCCCTTTGTGGTGATAATGAATGGTATGAGCCACGCTGCAAGAGCAGACGGAAGCCCGATGTATTCTATGATAACAATGCTTCTGGGCGCGGTTATCAATACTATCCTTGACCCGGTGTTTATTTTTGTCCTTGATATGGGAGTTGCCGGGGCAGCCTGGGCAACAGTTATCGGACAGGTGGCTTCGGGTATTTTTGCCGTCTTGTATGTAAGACGTTTCAAACGTATAAGGCTCAGCAAGGACTGTATGAGGATCACCCTTCGTCAGATGGGCAGAACGGCGATGATGGGTATGAGCAACGGCCTGACCCAGGTGGCGATAACCTTTGTGCAGATAGTCCTCAACAGATCCCTTGTATATTACGGCGCTCTCAGTGAATACGGCCCGGACATTCCCCTTGCAGCCAGCGGCGTTGTTATGAAGGTGAATGCTATAGTTCTCTCTGTGATAATAGGCCTTGTCCAGGGTATGCAGCCGATAATCGGCTTCAATTACGGCGCTGGAAAATACAAACGGGTAAAGGCTACATATAAAACGGCAATATTATGCGAGCTTGTTATAACCGGCATCGGATTCGCTGTATTTCAGCTGTTCCCGGAGCAGGTTCTGTCCATATTCGGCTCAGGCGAGGAAAAGGAGCTTTATTACAGATTCGCAGTAATGTTTATGAGGATCTTCCTGATAACAATGCCCTTTGTGGGGATACATATAATTTCCTCCAATTTCTTTTCGGCTATCGGCAAGCCCATAAAGGGAACTATCCTGTCCCTTACAAGGCAGGTTTTCTTCTTTATTCCTCTGACGCTGATTCTGCCTGTGTTTTTCGGGATAAACGGCCTTATGTTTGCGGCGCCGGTGTCTGATACTCTTTCCTTCCTGACAGTTATGGTGTTTATTACTCATGAAATGAGACAGATAAACGTAAAGGAAAGAGCCAGGATAAAATCCGGAACAGAAACATAATTTGTAGTATATAAATATTTTTATGACCGGTAAACTGTATGGTTTGCCGGTTTTTTGTTATTGGCTTAACAAAAGTAAGAAAAAAATAAAAAAGTATATAAAAATAATTGAAAATATCACTTAAATATTATATAATAACATTAGTTATACGCTGGAAAGCTATGCGTAAATAATATTGTCTTTTTTAAGTTGAGGGTCCTGTTATGAAAAAATCTTCATATTTAAAAAGACTGACATCCGTGTTTCTGGTGTTTGTACTGATATTTTCTTCAGTGCCCATAAGCTCTGTTTCCGGTACAGATGATACCCCGGACGGCTACGGCATAGGCGTTATCAATTCACTCCTCAGTGACAGCGGATCGGAGGTCAATCGTTACAGGATAAAAATGTACAAAAACAACGATCAGACTGCTCTGACGACTATTCCCGATTTTGAGATCCCTGCCGAAAGACAGGAGGATACGGTCTATATTAGCGAGGGGATATTTTCTTTGGATGCAGGACAGACCGTTGAATTGACGTCTGCCCCAGGCTTTGTGGAATATATTCACAACAATCAGATAACCAGAATAGAGATAGAATTTATAGATACAGACGTAAACGGCGACCAGGAGTATAAGCTGTATTCCATGACCACAGGAACAGACGTTGTTACTACCGGGAAAAAGGTTACATATAATATAGAGCTTTTGCAGGAAAAGATAGATCCGGAAACCGGTGATCCGGTACTGGATGAGGAGACCGGAGAGCCTGTTATGGAGGAAAAGCCCTTTGACAGGGGAGAATTCAGGCTGACTGAGTTTACCGCCTCAGTAATGACTGATTTTGAGGTAGATGTAAACTGGCGCGATAGAAATGTAGACAGACCGGAATCTCCGGAAATAGATGAAAATACAGGTAAGCTCAGAAGAGACGCAAACGGAAACGTTATCAGTGAGATAGCCTTCAATATCAAGGAAAACGGAAATATCATCCAACCGGCGGATCAGGGATTTATCAATAACGCCAGCAATTATCAGACATATACATATAAAGTTCCGAAATACAGACCTGCGGAAAACGCTTCCGGCAAGGAGGAAATAGAATATACCTCTGAGATATCACAGGATACAGTTTCAACTGCAGCAGCAAAGGATTATAAAATTTCCTCCGGAAACGATGATACATATACCTTTATAAGCCTTTGTGATTTCCAGTGCAATATAAACTGGATACAGGGCAACCATTCTCTTATTCCTCAGGACATAAGGAAGTATATCGTTGATAATTTCAATCTGTATGATGAAACAGATCTGGACGACCAGGGTAATCCCAGGGAGGTAGTTCTTCATACTGTTGACGGCGAGGGTAATTATACATATAATTATCCCATTTCCTATGATTCATCCACCGGAGTATTCACGATCAGCGGACTGGAGGAGATCTCGGAGGACGGCAGGGCAAGATCCTACTATCTGGAAAAAAACGGAGCCAATAAAGTCGGAATAGAAGGTACAGATGATTATTGGACTGTAACAGCGGATAACCCCGGTGTCCATTCTGATGAGATATACAGGGTATATAATGAGGCAACACTGAATAATCTTCTCAGCGGTGACGATGAGGTTACTGTAAGTGTTGACTGGAAGGATAAGGCTAATGAAGGCGCCAGAAAAAACACAACAGATCCGGGAGATCTGGTGCTCTGGAGATATTCTGACAATCCCAATGATCCTGACAGTGCAAAGAAGGTGGCTGAAGTTGACAGGGTTTCCCTCGTTGAGAAGGACGGCAGTGGAAACGTTGTATACGGCGAGGACGGAAAGCCGGTGTTTATCAGCGGATATACCTTTGATGATCTGGAAAAATATGATAAGAACGGCTACAGATATGTTTATTATGTCAAAGAGAAAATAAGGAATCTCAGCGGATACGAGGCAGATTATGATAATACCGGATCCAACGTATCAGACCGCGCTCTGGACGGCGGAAGCATTACCAACCGGCTTTCGGGAACAAGAATCTATAAAGTAGAGGCAAGCTGGATCGCTGCTGCTAAGCAGGGAGGTTCAGCTGAGGCAACCTATGTTCTCCAGGAAAGAGTAAAGAACGATCAGGGAGAGTATGAATGGATCAATGTCAAGACAGAAAAGCTGGATGAAAACGGCAATATAGTATACGGAGCAAACGGAAAGCCTGTGATGGTGGATAATACTGTGGAGATAACAGGCTTTTCCGCAGAGCAGATGACCAAAAACGGTGAATTTGCGCCTGTTGCTCTCTATGATGAAAACGGTGATGTGAATCATTACAGGGTCGTTCAGACTCATGTACAGAGAACAGACAGCGGCGTGACCGGCGCTGATGAAAGAGACCTGAGTGCAAACGGAGAGGTTGTATTGCTTATTCCGGAAACGGCAGATCAGGTGCTGGACAGATATCAGCTTACAATAACTGACGACGGCAAAGGAAAGGTACAGTTTGAGTATAAGCTGGTAGGAGATATAATTCTTGCAATAAATAAAAAGTGGATAAAGAACGGCGTGGATGTTTCAGCTGACTTTGTAAACAGTTCTGTAAACGTTCTTATAAGCCAGTATAAATTCGGAGAGGGCTATGATAACTACGACAGTCCCGCAGGCTATCCTTCTATCGTAGACGGTTCCCTTGTTCTTAACAGTGCACATGACGGTACATGGAGCACAGAGCTGAGAGTGCCCAGATATGACGCTCTGGGACACGAGTATATGTATAACGTAAATGAAAGAACTGTAGTTCCTCATTATGAAGTAGAGTATGAATACAGCTATGACGGACGAAAGTATACATATAATATAAATAACTATCACGTAACAGACGACGGACTGGAGTATATATATGTAAGGAAAGAATGGAACGATGACAACGAGGTCGAATACAGGAAGAATGTTGTTATAAGTACAACCTCTGATGTATATGAGGATCCAAATGATCCTACGAATGTTGTGCCGGAAAACCGCAGAACCACTACTCTTTCAGATCGTAATATGTGGGAGGGCTATGTAAAGGCATACAGCGGCTACAAGGCGGCGAATAACTGGAACAGCGGTTCCTTCGTTCCGGAGCATTTCCTGGAGTATACCGTTGGTGACGGCGCCAGCTATATTCCGGCGTCCCAGTTCGGAGTAGGCAATAACATAGCGAAGGACTGGATAAAAAAGATACTTTCCTCCAGGACGGGAGATCCCAATACCGTGGACGCTTCCGCTCTCAATAATACACGCTTCAATAACATAGCAGGTCTCTTCCACAATAACGGACACTACTATATAGTACAGCAGAAGAGAGACGGAAAATATCTTACCTTTGTAAATACAAGGGTGGGCGTTGTGAACCTGGAGCTGGATTTCAGCTGGTTCACCGGCGATAAGGATTTCAATAATGTAAAGGTCAGGGTAACCGGCAGCGACGGCTTTGTGCATGACTTTACCATTACCTCCCAGGAGGAGCTTGACCAGTTCTATATCCTGAATCTTCCCAAATATGACAGTAAGGGCAAGATCATAGAATACAGTCTCAGCGAGATTGAGATCGACGGCCATTCTGTAAGCAGCGGAGTCTGCACAATTACAGAAAACGGACACACCGATATCTGTTCTGTAGGGGTCAAGGAGGATCAGGACGGATATCAGGTCGGCGCAAACAACACCGACGATGTCAAGATATATACGATAACCAACAGATTCAGCTCCACTACATCCTTCAGCTTTACAAAATACTGGTACGATGACAGCAATGCCCAGGGTAAGAGAAGCAGTATGTATATCCAGCTGATGAGAAAAAAATCAGGCTCAGCCTGGGAGGACTACGGCGTTGCCGATCTCTGGGATAGAGATCGTATCACCCGGTGGAACCACTGGACCTTCGATTATAATAATCTTCCCAGATATGACGAGCTGGGATATGAATATACTTATTCTGTGTCGGAGGGACATATTTCCGAATATATGACGAAGGCATATTCCGCCTATGATCCGGCAACAAAGACCGGAACAGCAGCCGGCCTGAGCGCTGACAACAATCAGGTCCTCAACGGCGGAACTATCACCGATACCCTTTACGGCGAAATGGTCATCAGCGGACATAAGATGTGGAATACACCCTCCCAAATGGCAAGCAGGCATTATCCTGTAGCGGAGATATATCTGAACCGTAAGGATAAATATGATGAGCACGGAAATCTGAGACCTGATTCCTATGCCGGAGTCAGGATGAGCAAGACACTTCTCTACAACGGAGACACTAAGTTTATTTTCAAGCCCGGTCCGGATACTACTGCTGATTATTGTGTAAAAAACAGTAACGGTACAGTCAAGACTGTAACGGATCAGAGTGATGAAAACTACGGATCAATTGTCCTTCCGAAATATGATTCGGACGGTGTGGCTCTTAAATATGAGCTGTCAGAAACAGCTATAAACGGATACGCCTTCAGGATCTCCGGTCAGCAGATCATAAATGATTATGACGGCGGCAGACCGGTAAAGGTGAATGTGGATAAGCTCTGGCAGAATATGAATGACCAGACCATATATCCGAAGGTAAGGATCATTCTCCACCAGGTATACGATGCAGCTGAGTATGATCCCGTCACAGGAAATATCGTCAGTCAGTCGGTGGTGGAGCACGCTTCATATGAGAAGGAATTCATCAAGAATGAAGAAATGCAGAAGCCGGCAAATGAAAGATATAAGTATGTTTTCGGAGAAACCACAAAGGAAAATCTCCGGGAATTTGCGCCCAACGGAACGTATTTCCGGTATTATATCACTGAGGAGCTGATAAATTACGACGGAGTATCCTATACCTTCAGAAGCAAAGGCGACAGCGGACTGGGATTTGTTTCTGATTTTGATCAGCCGGATGTACTGACTGACAATTACCAGAGCGGACAGCAAGAGATAAGCCTTGACGCTGAGGTCACCAATGCATATAAGCCGGATGATTCCAACTATGAAGGAAAGCTGGAAATAAACAAGCACTGGAACAATCATGACGGCAACGGCGGAAACAGTCTGAATACGAATGATTTCGGCAATGTTTCGGATTATATTGTTACTGTCAGCAGGAAAACAAAAAAGATCGGCAAAAAGGATATTTTTGAGATCAATACCTATGACAGCACAGAGGGTAAGCCTACGGTTACAGTAAAGGATAATTCGTTCCTTGTAACTGTTACAGAGGCGATGACCCATTACGGAACAGCGGGCTCAGGTTACTATGAAACCAGGCTCCATTTCACACAGAGCGCATACAGTGCTCTTCAGAATGATATAACTGTAGTTATAAAGGTATATGACCAGAATAAAAAGGTTACAGTGCAGAATCTGGCGATCTATGCCCAGGACGCAACGAAGTATGATTATATAATCAGCGAAAAACCCATCCAGGCGTATATAACACCGTCAGCGGAAAGCCATCAGGTGATGAATGCACAGAACGCTGCGGTATTCAGTCTGGATAACGAACTGAAGGTATTTACCCTTGATCTGTATAAGATATTCGGAAGAGAATATGAAAGCGGCGGCTCAACAGCTATGGAGGTCATTTCTCCGGAAGAATATCCCCAGTATTTCAGTGATACTGCATTTGTGAATACCCTGTCGTTTACCCTTGAAAGAAAAGAGGGTGACAGCGGTACGTTCGGAGAGTACAGATATGCAGGAACAAATACATACAAGGTGGCAAAGGGTACTAATGATTCCGGTCAGACTATTTATCGCTACAGCTTTGCTAACCTTCCCAAATACAGCGCAGACGGAGAAATATACTATTACCGTGTAAAGGAAAACGATCCTCCTTCCGGTGCACATTATTCCAGAAAGTATTCCTCTTCTCCCGAAAGCGTAGGGGGAGACCAGACGGTAAATGTTTATTATGGTCTGGAAGAAACAGGAAACCAAAAAAATACATATGTCTGCAATGTATTTGAAGCAAAGCAGATAGATGTGGATAAATACTGGAATGATAATAACAACTGCGACGGCAGACGTCCCGGAGATCTCAGAGTCAATATTACAGAGACTATCCCCCTGAGCGGAAATAACCAGACAGTAAATATCCCGCTGGTGCTTCTTGATGAGGAGGGCTGGACAACAAAAACAGCGCTTCCCAAATATTATTATAACGGCGCAGATCCTGTAAGCGGACTGAGCTACAGTATCGGCGAAGCAATGTCCGACGCCGGAGACGAGGAAAAGGGTCTTTCCGCATATAACCTTACCAATGAGGGTTATACTCTGGAGGAGACCGGATACAGAGCAAACGGAACAGATACAGCCTTCGCAGGAAATGTTACCGCAAAGGACATCGGAGATATCGAAGGGCTTTATCTCAGGAACAGGAGAGAACGCTTTGAGAGCGAGCTTACTGTCAATAAGCAGTGGGTCGGAAATGACGATCAGAAATGGGATGTGAGACCGGATGACCTGTATGTAAAGGTGCTCTACAGACTGGAGGAGCTTCCTTCGGATGAGGAAGAAAATGCTCCGTCCCAGTCCGGAGGAAATTCCGGTTCAGGTGAAAATGCAGGCTCCGGGGAGCTGGATCTCAGCCAGTTTGACGTACTGCTTTACGACAACAGCGGAGCGCTCATCGGGGACAGCAACGGAGTAATAACCCTTTCCGGAAATGACAGCTACCGTAAGGTGCTTACCGGACTTCCCTATGGCACTTCTACCTGGAGCGAGAATACCGGAGGCGCAGAAGCTGTAAGCACAGCCGGAGAGCAGGCAAACGGAATATTCCGCAGATATATCTATACTGTAGTGGAATGTGATCAGAGCGGCAACATATATAAAAATGAGACTGCCGCAGATTATTACAGGACATATACAGCTCCTGCCGGATACAGCAAGGATTTTGCATATAACTGGTCAGAGACCATCGGCGCCGGCAGCGATAAGGAAAGCGCAATGGCGCTGGTCAATACAGGTAATGTTGTAAGCGGAGCAAAAGTCACTGCAACTGTTTCCAATGAACTCAAGGTGTTTGACCACAAGCTGAAAAAGACCTGGATAGATAACAACAACGAATACAGGAGCCGGGGCGCTGACTTTACAGCATACCTTATAAGAAGGACTGACGATGTGGACACCGGTACTCCGGCGGTCCCCGTTAATCCTGTTGATGAAAATGCTGTATGGCACAATCTGAATGACACAACAGATCCTGCAAACAGCGGTCTGGATCCGTCAAAGACAAGTTATGCAAAGCAGGTCATAACCCTATCTGACAGCAGCAGCGAATATGAGTTCACCTTTGAGGATCTTCCGGTATATGATAAGGATGGCAACAAATATCATTATCAGGTCATTGAGTCAAAGATAGGAACATATGACGTTATCAGGCGTACATATAATCCGACAGGCTCAGGCGGATCGGTCATAAAGCTGGGAACCTTTAACTATTGGGTGAATTATGACAGCTGTACCGAAACGGAGACAGATATCTCCAATGAGATAATCCCAAGAAGCGATTTCATCCATATTTACGGTGAAAAGACCTGGGATGATAATAATAACCAGGATGGCAAGCGTCCCGGAAGTCTGAATTACACATTGATCCAGAGCTGCAACCATACGGTAACTCAGCTGGATATAGACGAGGGTCTTTATACTGCAGACAAGCTGGGTCAGAATATTGCCGAAGAGAAAAGATATTTGAGAACTCTCAATGACGACAGCGACTGGAAATGCGAGTGGCTGAACTGTCCGGCTTTTACAAGAGACGGCGAAGCATATTATTATGACGTTATCGAGAATAAGCTGGCGGACAGCGAAACAAGTCCTCTGGACAGCATAGGATACAATACTTCTGGCTTGTATCCGGTCAAGGCATCACATTATGGTCTCGACAATGAGGTGCCTGTGGAAATATTCGGGTTCACTAATAAGTATGATCCTGAAAAGAGGGATCTCAGGGCTATAAAGAACTGGGAGGATCTCAGCGATGCCTTTTCTCTCAGACCTGCAAAGGTAAAGCTTACCCTTTGCTGTAAATATGAGCAGTGGGAAGCATATAATGTGGTACTGAATGCGGCGACTATGAATGAGGCCACAGATGAAGAGCTGGCGGATAACTCTGTAGAAAAGCTGACAGTGGAAAGATACCGCAGGGTATCCGGAAGCGGCGCAGATTACGACGGCAAGGTCAGCTCATCGGCAGCAATGACTGCTGCTCTTCCCACAGGATACGAAACCGAAAAGATATTGACTGATGCAGATAAAATCAAAAAGGTCGTCGGCGGAGTTGAGACGGATGAGGATGATCCTGATAAATGGGGAACTGTATTCACTGATCTTCCTGTCTGGATAAATCCCACCGGAAAGCCCCTCAAGAGCGGTCACTATGTATCAGTCCAGTATTATGTAACAGAAGATCTTCTCGATGAAAACGATAATGTCCTTGTATCAAAGAAGCTGGATTACAATTGTGATGAAACCTCCGACAGACAGTATCTGTTAAGCAGCAATGCTCCTGCAGATAAGCAGGTCACAATAACCAATGAGCTGAATACCAGATCTGTAAAGGCTGCAAAATTCTGGCAGGATAACGGTCTGGACAGCAGCTACGGAAATACCCTGCATTATAATGTAGATGTTACCCTGAGTGCGCCGGGTCTTGACTGTGGCATCGGCGGAAAGAGCAATGCCTCCGGCAAATATCAGGAGACACTGACTATCCCCAAGGATACATCCAGGGGTGTTGAGTTTGTTCAGCTTCCCGTATATAGTAACGGTACGAAGATCAATTACATTATAAAGGAAACAGTTTCTCAGAATCAGGGTGTGATTTCCGATTCCGGACTTCCTGAGATCGACACGACTACCCAGCCCGCAGATGTGGCGTCAGGTATATTCGACAGCGCCGGCAGTACTTACCGGTACGGCTACAGTGGAAGCTGTCAGGAGATAACGGAGGATAATATCACCGTTCAGTATGATCTGACGAATACTCTTCCTGTTGCGGAATTCAAGGTGGATCTGACGTGGAATGACGACAGCAACCGCGACGGCAAGCGGCTTTCATCAGCGGATGCTGTTCTCTGGAGAGAAGCAGAGGTCCCGGCCAGTGGTGAAGCCTGGGCAGTGCAGACGGATCCCTCTGACACAAAGGTCATACCGCTTACAGAGAGCAACAAGGGCAGCTCCACCTGGAGAACGTCCTTCGGGATACACCCCCAGTATAACATCTATAACAGACCCTATACCTACAGAGTCACAGAGCTTTCCAGGGCAAAGGAAAATGCCTCACGGACAACTGTGCTTCTGGAGGAGCAGGATTATACGATGCAGTATTCCCCCGGAATAACAATGGCAGGAAATTCCGCCCCCGCAGTCAACAGCGACAGCAGCGAGCTTAAGACAAATGAGGTGATAGATGCGGCTGTAGCCACCTCCTTTACCCAGACGGATAAGGAAGAGGCTCCGGGAGAAAAGACAACTGTAGTAAGCTTCAATGTAAGAAATAATTATACTCCTGAAAAGGGAGATATAAGGATCAATAAGAGCTGGGATGATACGGGATACAGCAGCTATACCCGTCCGGCTCAGATGACCTTCCGGCTTTACTGCTCAGGCGGCGGCATTTCAAGAAAGCTTGCCCACAATGCGTCTGATATCCTGGGCGGTGCGGCAGCTTCTGTTCCGGAGACTATAACTGTTACAAGCGGTGAGGCATGGAAGAAGCTTATCGAAGGTCTTCCCGTCAATACAAATCCCACAGGTACAGCTGTTGCTGCAGGCTCCTCCGGAGCGATAACCTACTATGTTGTAGAGGATGCGCACAATGCCTATACCAAATCCGGAGACGATACGGCAATACAGCTTACCGATAACACGGTAACAGACACGACCATAACAAATACCGTCAAGCTGAGAAACCTGGTAGTAAAGAAGCAGTGGACAGATCACGGCTATACCCAGCTTCACTACGCTGTGGATACTACAGTCACCCTCGATTACGGCGACGGCAATTACACAAGGACGCCGGTAACTATCCCGAAGGATTCCGCCTCCGGGGAAACTGTAACGGATCTTCCTCTTTATACAAGTGACGGACAGCTTGCAGTCTATAATGTTACCGAGAGTACCTTCAAATACGGATATACTGCAAATTACAGCCAGTGCAGCAGCTTCAGCCTGAATGCTTCCGGAGCCGCCAGGGAGGTCACTGTCGTGAACAGCCTTCCTGTTACAAATCTGGATATCCATAAAACCTGGGATGATCTCAGCAATACATATAAGCTGAGACCGGCAGCCTCTGACCTTACATTTACCCTGTACAGGACTACGGATACAAATCCCGGCGCTTCCACCGTATGGGAAGCAGTCCCGATGGCGAATGTGACAAGAAGCATTTCCGGCTGGACATATACCTATGAGAACCTGCAGCAGTATGACGAAAACGGAAGCCCCTATCTCTTCAAGGTAGCGGAGGACAGGACAGCTGCAAACAGGAACCTGGCATATGAGGCAGCGGAGCCTGAGATCACTTCCTATACCACCTCTGTCGATTATAATGTAGCCTTTGAAAACAAGCTCATAACCGGCAAGGCGGAGGTATTCAAATACTGGAACGATAACGGCAATACAGATAATATCCACTATGATATAAGCGTCAGCCTGGAGTCTCCTGCAAATATCAGGAGCGACGGCGGAAGGATAAGCTTTACAGGCAGAGGTATATCCTCAGCCTCAGGCAGCGGAAATTCTGTGCTAATAGATAATGTTCCCAAATACAGTATGACCGGAG
>CAMVQZ010000019.1 GCA_947169745.1 uncultured Clostridia bacterium | reverse complement strand
CTGTAAAAATCTGATGAAAGCAGATTCTTATCTCGCCGGCATTTGAAAAAGCTGAGAGTTCGGAAGGGTGTGAAATGTCCGGGGAAAGAGTCCCGGGCATCTTTTTTGCCGGGTACAGTTTGATATTATTGGTTGTATGTTTGAAAAAAGTATAAAAGCTGAAATACCCCTTTTTCGAGGTTTTGTGACAAAGGAGAAGTGTTAACATATATTTCTGAAAGCACTGATCTCATTAAAAAAATATAAATCAAAAACAATTAATTGTAATTTAACAATTTTTCATAAAAAGTAGTACAAAAACACTTGAAATTTATCCATAATTAAGCTATTATATTAGTAATAAACAGTATTTGGTAAAAAAGGAGTTGTTTTATATGCAGCTTGGTAATAACGAGGATAATAGAGAATTAGATGAGTATTTGTTTCACAGCGGCGAACATTATCGTGCGTACAATTATATGGGTGCACACAAGGAGAACAGACTGGGAAAAGACGGCGTAATGTTCCGTGTGTGGGCTCCTAATGCAAAGTCCGTATCAGTAGTAGGAGATTTCAATAACTGGGACCGTAATGCCAATGCTATGATCCATACTACGGAAGGCGGAGTATGGGAATGCTTTGTTGCTGATGTTATCGAGCCCTATTCTGTATATAAATACAGCATAGAGACATGGGACGGAACCTTCCTGATGAAATCCGACCCCTATGCATATCATTTTGAAACAAGACCAAACAACGCTTCTGTATATGTGGATATAGAGGGCTTTGAATGGCACGATCAGGAATGGGCTGAAATCAAGCATAAGCATGAATCCTACAGCAGCCCGATGAATATCTATGAGATGCACGCAGGCTCATGGAGAAAATATAAGGACGGAAATCATTTTTCTTATTCAAAGTTAGCCGATGAGCTCATACCCTACCTGAAGGATATGGGATATACCCATGTGGAAATGATGCCTCTTACCGAATATCCCTTTGATGCTTCCTGGGGATATCAGGTTACGGGCTACTATGCTGTTACCTCACGTTACGGCAGTCCCTTTGATTTTATGGAATTTGTGGATAAATGCCATCAGGCAGGTATTTATGTAATAATGGACTGGGTGCCGGCGCATTTCCCGAGAGATGCTTTTGGCCTTGCAAGGTATGACGGAACACCCTGCTATGAATATGCAGACCCGAGAAAGGGCGAGCATAAGGACTGGGGAACTCTCGTATTTGACTATGGCAGAAATGAAGTAGTGAGCTTCCTTATTTCCAGTGCGATATTCTGGATGGATTATTATCATATAGACGGTATCCGTGTGGATGCGGTTGCATCTATGCTTTATCTTGACTACAGCAGAAGAGACGGCGAATGGGTACCCAATAAATTCGGCGGCAAGGACAATCTTGAGGCTGTGGCATTCCTTCAGAAGCTTAATGAGGCTGCATTCAAGTATTATCCGGATGTCCTCATGATAGCTGAGGAATCAACATCATGGCCTATGGTTTCAAAGCCTACATATTCAGGCGGTCTGGGATTCAATTATAAGTGGAATATGGGATGGATGAATGATATGCTCCATTACATTTCTCTTGATCCTCTTTACAGACCCTTTAATCACGATAATCTTACCTTCTCCTTCTTCTATGCATTTTCTGAAAACTTCATACTGCCCATATCTCACGACGAGGTGGTTTACGGAAAGGCGTCTCTTATAAACAAAATGCCCGGAAACTATGAGCAGAAATTTGCAGGAGACAGGACATTTGTAGCATATATGATGGCTCACCCCGGAAAGAAGCTGACCTTTATGGGTACAGAATTCGGTCAGTTCAAGGAGTGGGATTATGCAACCGAGCTTGACTGGCTGCTCCTTGAATATCCTGCTCATCAGGAGATAAAGAATTTCTTCAAGGCTGTCAACCATTTCTATCTTGATAATCCACCCTTCTGGGAGATAGATTATTCATGGGAGGGCTTCTCGTGGATATCAAACGACGACTATACCCAGAGCGTTATCAGCTTCAGAAGAATGGATAAAAAGGGTAAGGAGATCATTGTTGTATGCAACTTCCAGCCCGTTCTCAGAGAGGATTACAGGATCGGTGTTCCTGTGGCAGGAACATATTCCGAGGTATTCAATACTGACGCTCAGGAATTCGGCGGTTCAGGTATCTCCAACGGAACAGCAATCGTATCTGATGATATCGCAATGCATGGCTTCGAGCAGTCTGTTTCGCTGACACTTCCGCCGATGTCGGTAATGTATTTCAAGTGCACTCGTAAGAAGCCGAAGAGAAAGCCGAAGGCTCTGACTGATTCCGCAAAGGCAGCAGCTCCGAAGAAAAAGACTGCAGCAAAGAAAAAAGCCTCATCAAAGGCAAAGACGGCTTCTCCTGAGACTGAAGAAAAAGAAAAGTCTGAATAAGTATTAAAGCTTCGTATAAATAATTATTTAAGGGGGAATACAGATATGTATCCAAAACAGGAAGTAGTTGCTATGCTGCTTGCAGGCGGTCAGGGCAGCAGACTGGGAGTGCTTACCCAGAAATTAGCAAAACCGGCAGTACCCTTTGGCGGTAAATACAGGATAATAGATTTTCCGCTTTCAAACTGTGTTAACTCAGGTATAGACGCAGTCGGTGTGCTTACACAGTATCAGCCCCTGGTACTTAATGAGTATATCGGAAGCGGCCAGCCCTGGGATCTGGACGGAAATAACAGCGGCGTGAGTGTACTGTCTCCGTATCAGCAGGTGAAGGGCGCCGACTGGTATTCAGGTACGGCAAATGCCATATATCAGAATATCAACTATATCGACAGATATAATCCTGATTATGTGGTTATCCTTTCCGGTGACCATATTTACAAGATGGATTATTCAAAAATGATCGCTGAGCACAAAGCTAATAATGCTGACTGCACAATAGCTGTTATCGATGTACCTCTTGCAGAGGCTTCACGCTTTGGTATTATGAATACCAATCCCGACGGTTCTATTTATGAATTCGAGGAGAAGCCGGAAAAGCCCAAGAGCACAAATGCGTCAATGGGTATCTATGTATTCAGCTATGACAAGCTCCGCAAATATCTTATCGAGGACGAGGAGACCGAGGGTTCATCTCATGACTTCGGAAAGGATATCCTCCCGAAGATGCTGGAGGATGGCCTCAGAATGTTTGCATATCAGTTCCAGGGCTACTGGAAGGATGTGGGAACTATCGACAGTCTCTGGGAGTCCAATATGGATCTTCTTGATCCCAATGTTCCTCTCGATCTTACAGACGAATCATGGAAGATATATTCAAGAAACCCTGTTGTTCCGCCCCAGTATATCGCTGAAGGCGCACAGGTTCAGAATTCCCTTATCGCAGACGGATGCTCCATCAGCGGTTCTGTGGATTTCTCCGTTCTGTTCTCCAATGTTACCGTTGAGCCGGGAGCTGTGGTACAGGATTCCATCATAATGCCCGGATCGGTGATAAAGGAAGGCGCAGTAGTACAGTATGCTATAGTTTCCGAGAATACAGTTATCGGCAGGAATGCTGTTGTAGGCGCAAGGCCGGAGACCATCGTTGACAAGGATCAGTGGGGTATCGCTGTTATCGGAGATAATCTCAAAATAGGCGAAGGTGCAAAGATCGCACCCAAGGCAATGGTCGCAGAAGATGTAGAGGGGGTAGAGGAATAATGCGTGGAAATAATATAATGGGAATAATCTTCTCTAATCTTCATGAGGATCTTATAAGCGAGCTGACAGAGGTCAGGATTATGGGCGCTGTTCCCTTTGGCGGAAAGTATCGTATGATTGATTTCCCGCTTTCCAATATGGTTAATTCCGGTATCAATAAGGTGGCTGTTCTTACAAAGAGCAATTATCAGTCCATAATCGACCACCTTGGTTCAGGCAAGGCGTGGGATCTTTCAAAGAAGAGAAACGGTCTGTTTATACTTCCTCCTTTCAATAATACCAGCGAGTATTCAAATCGTATGACCACCCTCAACAGTATTCTTCCTTTCCTGGAGAATTCGACCGAGGAATATGTAGTCATCACAGACTGTGACACTATCTGCAATATCGACTATCAGGATGTCTGCAGAAAGCATCTTGAAAACAATGCGGATATGACCCTTGTTTATAAGAGAGCTCCTCTTCCCGAAAAGCTTCACGACCCGGCTGTTCTTTCCTTTGATTCAAAGGGAAAGGTCATTGATGTCCTTATCAACAGCAATGTTAACGGTTCCTGCAGCTATTATATGAATATGATGTTCATAAAGAGAGAGCTTCTTATCGAGCTGGTCAATAAATGTATCAGCAAGAATACACTCAATTTCAAGCGTGATATCATTCAGGCTGAATACAAGAACCTCAATGTTTACGGATATGAATTCAAGGGCTTCTCACCGATGATAACATCTATGAGCGAGTATTTCAGTGCAAATATGGCTCTTATGGATCAGGAGATAAGAGCAGACCTCTTTACAAGCGACAATCCCATCTATACAAAGGTCAGGGACGATATGCCCACAAAGTATGGTCTGGGATCAAAGGTTACCAATTCTCTTATTGCTAACGGATGTACTATTGAGGGTGAGGTTGAAAACTGTATCCTCTTCAAGGGCGTACATATCGGCAAGGGAACAAAGGTTTCCAACTGCGTTATTATGCAGGACACAAAGATCGGCGCAGACGGTAATCTCAGCTATGTTATAGTTGATAAGGATGTTACCATCAAGGACGAGAGGACTCTTATGGGATTCCTTTCATATCCTGTATATATCAGCAAGGGCAGCGTTGTCTGAGGCAGAGCCGCCTGAGAAAAATATAATGACAGAATATCCGCCTGTCCGAAAATGGCAGGCGGATTTTAAAAAGATTCACCATCGGAGGTGCGTATTTCAATGAAGGTGTTATATGTTGCGAGCGAGGCGCGTCCTTTTGCCGCGTCCGGCGGACTTGCTGATGTTGCAGGCTCCCTGCCCCGCGCTCTCAGACAGAGACTGATCGGCTGCCGTGTCGTAATGCCGTATTATGATGAGATACCTCAGAGCCTTAAGGATACTATGAGGTTTGTGACATCGTTCTCTGTGCCTGTTTCGTGGAGGAGACAATACTGCGGAGTCTTTGAAACGAGATATAACGGAGTACTGTATTATTTTCTGGATAACCAGTATTATTTTCAGCGTCAGGGTCTTTACGGTCATTATGATGATGCTGAAAGATTTGCTTTTTTCTCAAGGGCAGTGCTTGAGCTCCTGCCGTATATAGATTTCAAGCCGGATGTCATTCACTGTAATGACTGGCAGACAGCTCTTGTTCCTACTTATTACAGCCTGTTTTACGCACATAACGAGTGGTACAGCGGTATAAAGACTATTTTTACCATTCACAATATCCAGTATCAGGGACAATATGGAACAGAGCTTTATGACGAAGTGGTCGGAATTCCGCCTCAGGGCAGATCTATCCTGGATTGGGAAAATGATATCAATTATATGAAGGGTGCTATTGAGACTGCAAACAGGGTCACTACTGTCAGTCCCAGCTATGCCTGGGAGATAAGAGATCCCTGGTTTGCTCATGGTCTTGATCCTATCCTGAATCAGCGTTCGTGGAAGATCAGGGGCATACTCAACGGAATAGATACTACTTCATATAATCCCAGAACCGACATACAGCTGTATGCCCACTATTCTCCGGAGGATCTTTCCGGAAAACAGATAAACAAGCAAAAGCTTCAGGAAAGACTTAGTCTGGAGCAGAATGCTGAAGTTCCTATGATCGCTATGGTTACAAGACTTGTATCCCACAAGGGACTTGACCTTGTCAAATGTGCTCTTGACCAGCTTATGCGTGAGGAATATGTCCAGTTTGTCATTCTGGGCTCAGGTGACTGGGAATACGAGAGCTTCTTCCGTTCAATGCAGGAGAGATATCCCGGCAGACTCTGTTTCTGCAATGGATTTATCCCGGAGCTTTCCAGAAAGATATATGCTGGCTCGGATATTTTCCTGATGCCATCAAAGGCTGAGCCCTGCGGACTTTCGCAGATGATAGCTCTCCGCTACGGTTCCATCCCGATAGTCAGAGAGGTAGGCGGTCTCAGAGATTCCATCAAGGACAGCGGCACAGGAGATGGAAACGGCTTTACCTTTGCGAATTACGACGCAATGGATATGCTGGGCTGCATCAGACGTGCTATTGCCGGATACTGGCAGCGGGACGGCTGGCGGATACTCGTGGAGCGTGCGATGAACAGCGACAACAGCTGGACAAAATCCGCTACCGAGTATATCAATCTTTACAAAGAGGTTATAAACGAATAATACACATTCCCTGTCGCCTGACAACGGCAGGGATTTTTTCTTGCAGCCTCACAGCTGCATTGATACTTATTTCAGGAATGAATTCACCCCTTGCCGCGAGGGATCTGAATAAAAGTGTTTCGCGCTCTGCGTAGCCGAACCGGAGACTCTGTCTCTGGACTCTGCAAGCCTTCCGCTATTAGCTTTCATTACTCATTTCTTCCCCTTTGTGGTCAATGCTGATCCGACGCAAAAATATAATTACACACCCGACCGAGCGTTCCGATGTTGTATTGCACAAAAATACAGGGGGTGTTGACGGAAAATCATATAGTATCCTTAGAAAACAAGTGGCAAGATATACAAAAAACAAACCCAAAATTCTACTATAATTAACAAAGGAATTGCTTGAAATGATTTTTGAATTATGCTATTATATATAAGCAAGACTGCAACAGATATGCGATGAAGCGGGAGGTTGCGGCAGGTATTGCCGGTTTTTCCGCAGAGTATGTCCGATTTTAAACCGGGCGAAACGAATATTAGGTCAGGTCATGACATAGCTTCCTGTTCAGGCTACAGGTGTGTACAAACAGGAGGGGATTGTTGTGCGGCTTAAAAGGTTTTGTTTTTTCAGACCTCACCCGGATCTACGATAATAAAATATTGTAGCTCCGGTTTTTTAAACGGTAAGCGTAGAAACACCCGGTGGGGTGTGAGGAAATGAAAACGCCCGCCAACTAAATTTTCAAGGAGGCGATTCATGTGGCAGTCAAGGAAAAAATAAGGATAAGGATCAAGGGTTATGATCATCAGCTGGTAGATCAGTCAGCTGAAAAGATCGTCGCTACAGCAAAGCGCACAGGCGCAAGGGTCTCAGGTCCCATACCGCTCCCCACAGAGAAGCAGGTAGTAACCATACTCAGAGCTGTTCATAAGTACAAGGACAGCCGTGAGCAGTTCGAGACAAGAACCCACAAGAGACTTATCGACATTCTCAGACCTTCAAACAAAACAGTAGAAGCTCTGCAGTGTCTTGAGCTCCCTGCCGGTGTTGAGATCGAAATCAAGCTCTGATCTTAACCAACAAGCAGCTGGGGTCATGTCGGAGAGATCCGACCAATAACCTATCAAGGAGGAAAACAAAATGCAAAAAGCTATCATCGGCAAAAAGATCGGTATGACACAGATCTTTGATGAAAAGGGCAAGGTTGTCCCTGTTACCGTTGTTGAGGCTGGTCCCTGTGTAGTGGCTCAGATCAAGACGGTAGAAAACGACGGCTATGAGGCAGTTCAGCTGGGATACGGCGATATCAAGCTGAAGGTACAGAATGGCTCAGGCAAGGGTAAGAGAGTTCGTTCCGAGAAATTCAAGAATGAACCCGTAAATGTAACAAAGCCTCTGCTTGGTCACTTCAAGAAGAACGACATAGCTCCCAAGAGAACTCTTCGTGAGTTCAGAGTAGACGATATCTCTGCTTTTGAGATCGGCGGTATCGTAAAGGCTGATACCTTTGCTGAAGGCGACAGGATCGATGTCACCGGCAAGAGCAAGGGTAAGGGCTATGCAGGCGTTATCAAGAGATGGAACTTCCACAGACTCAAGGAGTCCCATGGTTCAGGTCCTGTTGCACGTCACGGCGGTTCAATGGGTGCCTGCTCAACTCCCTCAAGAGTATGGAAGGGCAAGAAGATGGCAGGTCATCTCGGTGCCGAGAGAGTTACTGTACAGAACCTCACAGTTGTAAAGGTTGACGCTGAAAACAATCTCATCGCTATCAAGGGCGCGATCCCGGGTCCCAACGGCGGTATTGTTGCAATCCGCGACAGCGTTAAGGCGTAAGGGAAGGAGGAATAACTAATGCCTAATATAGAAGTTCTCGATATGGCTGGTAAGAAGGTAGGCGAGGCAGACCTTTCAGAGGCCGTTTTCGGTATAGAACCAAACACAGTTGTTATGCATCAGATGGTTGTAAACTATCTTGCAAATAACCGTCAGGGCACACAGTCAGCACTTACCCGTTCAGAAGTAAGCGGCGGCGGAAGAAAGCCCTGGAAGCAGAAGGGCACAGGTCACGCAAGACAGGGCTCAACAAGAGCTCCTCAGTGGACACACGGCGGCGTCGTATTCGCTCCGAAGCCCAGAAGCTACAGATTCACAGTAAACAAGAAAGTAAAGAGACTTGCAATGAAGTCTGCTTTCTCAAGCAAATTAAAGGACAGTCAGCTGATCGTTGTTGATCAGGTAAAGACTGATAAATTCAGCACAAAGACGATCGCTGAGATGCTCAAGGCAATCGGCGCAGAGAAGAAGGCACTCATCGTTCTTGACAGCGTTGATACAATGGTAATCAATTCTGCAAGAAATATCCCTGGCGTAAAGACAGCTCAGGTAAATACACTCAATGTATATGATATCATGAATGCTGACAAGCTCGTTATCGTTAAGGATGCTATCAGCAAGATCGAGGAGGTATACGCATGACAGCTCGTGACATAATCATAAAGCCGGTCATCACAGAAAAGAGCATGACAGGCGTTGCATCCGCAAAGAAGTATACATTCAGGGTTGCAAAGAAGGCTACAAAGATAGACATTGCAAGAGCAGTGGAAGAGATCTTCAATGTTAAGGTGGAAAAGGTCAATACAGTTAATGTCCGCGGACGTCTTCGCCGTCAGGGCAGATCACAGGGCTATACACCTTCATGGAAAAAGGCCTATGTTACAATTACAGAGGACAGCAAGCCGATAGAGTTCTTTGAAGGCATGATGTAAGCCTGACACAAAGACAGGCAGAAGGAATGGAAAGTAGCCGCTTTCCGCAAAGCCATCATGAGGAGAGTGAAATTAATGGCAATAAAGAATTACAAGCCCACTACACCGTCAAGAAGAAATATGTCGGTTGTAGATTATACGGAGCTTTCAAAGGTTGCGCCGGAGAGAAGTCTTCTCGCACCTAAGAATAAGAAATCCGGCCGTAACAGCTACGGAAGGATCACCGTTCGTCACAGAGGCGGCGGAAACAGAAGAAAGTACAGACTGGTTGATTTCAAGCGTCAGAAGTTCGGCGTTGAGGCAACAGTAAAGACACTGGAGTATGATCCGAACAGAACAGCTCATATCGCTCTTGTTGAGTATACAGACGGTACAAAGAGCTATATTCTGGCACCTGCAGGACTTAAGGTAGGAGATAAGATCGTATCCGGACCTGATGCAGATATCAAGGTCGGAAATGCACTTCCCCTTACAAGCATCCCGGTAGGTACATTCATTCATAATGTAGAGCTTTATCCCGGAAAGGGTGCTCAGCTTGCAAGAAGCGCAGGCAATATGGCTCAGCTTATGGCAAGAGAGAACAAAATGGCACTTCTCAGACTTCCCTCAGGCGAGCTGAGAAACGTACCTGAGACCTGTATGGCAACAATCGGCCAGGTCAGCAATGCAGACCATGCCAATGTCAAGGTCGGTAAAGCAGGCCGTAAGCGCAACATGGGCAGGAGACCTACAGTAAGAGGTTCAGTCATGAACCCGAATGACCACCCCCACGGTGGTGGTGAGGGTAAATCCCCTGTCGGACGTCCGGGTCCTGTTACCCCCTGGGGCAAGCCTGCACTTGGTTATAAGACAAGAAAGACACACAACCGCTCTGACAAGTTTATTGTTAAGCACAGAAACGGTAAATAATTAAGAGGCATACAGAAAGGAGCTTTGACAAATGAGCAGAAGCGTTAAAAAGGGTCCTTATGTACAGCCTGTGCTGTTAAAAAGGGTTCAGCAGATGAACGAGACAGGTGAGAAGAAGATCCTCAAGACATGGAGCAGATCTTCAACAATTTTCCCTGATTTCGTGGGACATACATTTGCGGTCCACGATGGCCGTAAGCACGTACCGGTATATGTGACAGAGGATATGATAGGCCACAAGCTCGGCGAGTTTGCACCTACCAGAACCTTCAAGGGTCATGCCGGTTCAAAAACATCTAAGTGATAAAGCCGGAAGGAGTGTTGAACATGGAAGCAAGGGCAGAGCTTAAATACGCCCGTATTTCACCTAGAAAGGTTAAGATCGTTCTGGATCTTATCCGTAACAAGCCCTGCGATTACGCAATGGCAGTTCTGAGGCACACCCCGAAGGCTGCTTGCGAGGATCTTGAGAAGCTTCTCAAGTCCGCAATGGCAAATGCTGAGAACAACTATAACATGGACGTTAACAGACTTTATGTAGCAGAGTGCTATGTTGGTCAGGGTCCGATTCTCAAGAGGATCCGTCCGAGAGCACAGGGTCGTGCATACAGGATCGACAAAAAGACATCTCATATCACACTGGTGCTCAAAGAGCAGGAATAATCGGCGAGGAGGTAAACTAAATGGGCCAGAAAGTAAATCCGCACGGTCTTCGTGTTGGTGTTATCAAAAATTGGGACTCACGTTGGTTTGTAAGTGATAAAGACTTCGGCGATACACTCGTTGAGGACTACAACCTCCGTAAGACTCTTAAAAAGCAGCTTGCAGCTGCAGGCGTTCCGAAGATTGAGATCGAGAGAGACGCTGAGAAGGTAAGAATTCACATCCACTGTGCTAAGCCCGGAATGGTAATCGGTAAGGGCGGCGCAGAGATCGAGAAGCTTCGTCTTCAGTGCGAGAACACACTGGGCAAGCCGGTTGCAATCAACATCGTTGAGGTAAAGAACCCGGACGTAAATGCTCAGCTTATCGCTGAAAACGTAGCACAGCAGCTTGAGAAGAGAATTTCATATCGCCGCGCTATGAAGCAGTGCATCGGCAGAGCAATGAGATTCAATGCAAGAGGAATAAAGATTATGTGCTCAGGCCGTCTCGGCGGCGCCGAGATCGCAAGATCTGAGCAGTATCATGAGGGTACTATTCCCCTTCAGACACTCAGAGCAGATATAGATTACGGTTTTGCAGAGGCTAATACCACATACGGTATCATCGGTATCAAGGTATGGCTCTACAAGGGCGAGGTCCTCAGTGATAACCGTAAGCCTCGTGTGAAAGGAGGCAATAAATAATTATGTTAATGCCTAAAAGAGTAAAGTACCGCAGAGTGCACAGAGGTCGTATGACAGGTAAGGCGCTTCGCGGCAACAAGGTAACATATGGAGAGTACGGCATACAGGCTCTCGAGCCCGGCTGGATCACAGCTAATCAGATCGAGGCTGCCCGTGTAGCTATGACTCGTTATTGTAAGAGATTCGGTAAGGTCTGGATCAAGATCTTCCCCGACAAGCCCGTAACAAAGAAGCCTGCCGAGGTCCGCATGGGTTCCGGTAAAGGTTCACCTGAATTCTGGGTAGCAGTTGTTAAGCCGGGCAGAGTAATGTTCGAGCTTGCAGGCGTGCCTGAAGAGACAGCAAGAGAAGCTCTTCGCCTTGCTGCTATGAAGCTGCCGATCAAGACAAAGTTTGTAACAAAGGAAGAAACGGAGGTTGATGCATAATGAAGGCTTCAGAACTCAGAGAAATGACAAGCGCTGAGCTTGACAGCAAGCTCCAGAGCCTCAAGGAAGAACTTTTCAACCTGCGTTTTCAGCTCACTATTAATCAGCTCGACAATCCGATGCGTATCAAAGCAGTTAAGAAGGATATCGCAAGAGTACAGACTGTGATCCGTCAGAACGAGCTTTCTGAGCAGGCTGACGCATAAGCGGAAGGAGGAGACGAACTTTGGAAAGAAACCTTAGAAAGACAAATGTCGGCAAGGTAGTAAGCGACAAGATGGATAAAACTATTGTTGTTGCTATTGAGGACAGCGTAAAGCATCCGTTATATAACAAGATTATCAAGCGCACCATAAGACTCAAGGTCCATGATGAAAATAACGAGTGCGGTGTGGGCGACCGTGTAAGAATAATGGAGACCCGTCCGCTTTCAAAGGATAAGAGATGGCGCTTAGTTGAGATTATAGAGAAGGCTAAATAATCAAGGCTTTTCAGAAAAGGAGGAACGCACTGTGATACAGCAGCAGACCTACCTCAAGGTTGCCGACAATACCGGCGCAAAGGAGCTCATGTGCATCAGAGTTCTTGGCGGTACAGGCAGGAGGTACGCAAATATAGGTGACGTCGTAGTTGCTTCCGTTAAAAAGGCAGCACCCGGCGGCGTTGTAAAAAAAGGCGATGTCGTTAAGGCAGTCATTGTACGCTCTGCAAGAGGCGTACGCCGCGATGACGGTACATACATCAGATTTGATGAGAATGCAGCCGTTATCATCAGAGATGATAAAAACCCGAGGGGTACCCGTATATTCGGCCCGGTAGCAAGAGAGCTTCGTGATCACGATTACATGAAGATCCTCTCACTTGCTCCCGAGGTACTTTAATTGGAGGTGCAGGATAATGAGTAATAAAGTTCATGTTAAAACAGGCGATACAGTAGTTGTTATCAGCGGCTCCGAGAAGGGTAAAAAGGGCAAGGTGATGGCAGTCAGCCCCAAGGAAGGCAAAGTCATTATCGAGAAGGTAAATCTTGTGTCAAAGCACGTTAAGCCCCGCAGAATGGGAGACCAGGGCGGAATCGTTGAGGCTGAGGGCGCAATGTACGCTTCAAAGGTACAGATCGTTTGCCCCCGCTGCAAGAAGGCTACACGTATAGCTCACAAGGTTCTTGAGGACGGCAGCAAGGAACGCATCTGCAAAAAATGCGGAGAGGCGCTTTAAGGAGGTAAAACTTTAATGGCAAGACTTAAAGATTTCTATGTGGGGGAAGCTGCTCCCGCTCTTATGAAGAAGTTCTCCTACAAGAGCGTTATGCAGATCCCGAAGCTTGATAAAATCGTTATCAATGTTGGTGCCGGCGAAGCAAGAGAAAACTCAAAGGCAATCGACGCTATTTCCGGAGATCTGGCTGCTATAACCGGTCAGAAACCAATGGTTTGTAAGGCTAAAAAGTCCGTTGCAAACTTCAAGCTCAGAGAGGGTATGCCTATCGGCGTTAAAGTAACTCTCAGAGGCGAGAAAATGTATGAATTCATGGACAGACTCTTCAATGTCGCTCTCCCCAGAGTACGTGACTTCAGAGGAATCAACCCGAATTCATTTGACGGCAGAGGCAACTATAACATGGGCCTCAAGGAACAGCTTATCTTCCCTGAGATCGATTTCGATAAGGTAGATAAGGTCCGCGGTATGGATATTTGCTTTGTAACAACAGCCAAGACAGATGAAGAAGCTCGTGAGCTGCTCACAATAATGGGCGCTCCGTTTGCGAAATAAGGAGGGATAACCGTGGCAAAGACATCTATGAAAATCAAACAGCAGAGAGAGCCTAAGTTCTCTACCCGTGCATACAACAGATGCAAGATCTGCGGCAGACCTCACGCTTATCTCCGTAAATACGGTGTTTGCCGTATCTGCTTCAGAGAGCTTGCTTACAAGGGCGAGATCCCGGGCGTTAAAAAGGCAAGCTGGTAAGGCGTAACTTTATAAGGAGGTTAACCGAATATGCAGATTACAGACGCTATTGCAGATCTGCTTACGAGAATCCGTAATGCAAATACTGCTAAACACGATACAGTAGAGGTTCCTGCTTCAAACATCAAAAAGGCTATCGTTCAGATCCTTCTTGATGAGGGTTACATCAAGAGCTTCACAGTTGTTGATGACGGCAAGCAGGGCATTATAAAGATCGCTCTCAGATACGGCGAAGGCAAGACTCCTGTTATTACAGGACTCAGAAGAGTTTCTAAGCCTGGTCTTCGTATCTACAGCGACGTAGAAAATATGCCGAAGGTTATGAAGGGCCTTGGCGTCGCTATTATCTCCACTTCAAAGGGTGTTATGACAGACCGTCAGGCACGCAAGGAGAACGTAGGCGGCGAGGTTCTCGCATACATTTGGTAATGGGGGTGCAGAAATGTCTCGAATTGGAAGAAAACCCGTAAATATTCCCGCCGGCGTTGAAGCAAAGCTCAGTGACGGTGCTATCACAGTAAAGGGCCCCAAGGGCACACTTACACAGAAGATCCATCCTAATATGGATGTCAAGATCGAGGGCAGCGAGATCATCGTTACCCGTCCTGATGATGACAAGCTGAACCGTTCACTTCACGGTCTCACACGTTCCATCATCAACAACATGGTTATCGGCGTAACAGAGGGCTTCAAGAAGGAGCTGGATGTTAACGGCGTTGGTTACCGTGTACAGAAGCAGGGCAAGAACCTTGTTATGAACCTTGGTTATTCACACCAGGTCATCGTATCGGATACTGATGATATCAAGATCGAAGCTCCGACTCCGAATAAGATCATCATCACCGGTATCGACAAGCAGAAGGTCGGTCAGTTTGCAGCGGAAGTAAGAGAGAAACGTCCGCCGGAGCCGTATAAGGGCAAGGGTATCAAGTACGTTGACGAAGTAATCCGCCGCAAGGAAGGCAAGGCCGGCAAGGGTAAGAAATAATAAAGGAGTGAAATAACCATGGTTAAAAAGTCTGATACAAATAAGGCAAGACTTACTCGCCACAAGAGAGTCAGAGGCAAGGTCAGCGGTACAGCTGAGTGCCCCAGGCTTAATGTATTCCGCTCCACCAACAACATCTATGCTCAGCTTATCGATGACGTGAAGGGCGTTACGATCGCTTCCGCTTCATCGCTGGACAAGGATATTGAAGGCTACGGCGGAAACAAGGACGCTGCACGCAAGGTCGGCGCTCTCATCGCAAAGAGAGCAGCTGAAAAGGGCATCACAGATGTAGTCTTTGACAGAGGCGGATATATTTTCCACGGACGTGTCAAAGAGCTGGCAGAAGGCGCTCGTGAGGGCGGCCTCAAGTTCTAAGAGTAAGGAGGAGTAACTTTGGCTTTAATCGACGGATCTACTTTAGAGATGAAGGAGCACGTTGTTGCTATCAACCGTGTATCCAAAACAGTAAAGGGCGGTCGTATTTATAAGTTCGCTGCGCTCATCGTAGTAGGCGACGGCAACGGCACAGTCGGCTTTGGTATCGGCAAGGCAGGCGAAGTTCCGGATGCGATCCGCAAGGGTATAGAAGATGCCAAGAAGAACCTTGTTAAGGTTTCTCTTAAGGGCACAACGATTCCTCATGAGGTCACAGGCATTTACGGCGCTGGCAAGGTTCTTATGAAGCCTGCAGCACCCGGTACCGGTGTTATCGCCGGCGGTCCTGTCCGTGCCGTTATCGAGGCAGTAGGAATCAAGGATATCAGAACTAAGGCTCTTCGTTCAAACAACCCCTGCAATGTAGTAAGAGCTACACTGGCAGGTCTTACAAGCCTTAGAACAGCAGACGAGGTCGCAGCTATCCGCGGCAAGTCTGTCAAGGAAATTTTATAATAATTGGGAGGTATGGCAGTATGGCACAGCTTAAAATTACTCTTAAAAAGAGTCTGATCGGCAGACCGAAGGATCAGATCGCTACTGCACAGTCCCTCGGACTTAGAAAGCCGGGCAGCACTGCGGTTCAGCCCGATAACGTACAGACCAGAGGTAAGGTGGCAAAGATCAGCCATCTCATCGAGGTTGAAGAAGCTTAATAGAGGAGGTGCACGAAAATGAATTTGCACGAACTTTCACCTGCTGAGGGTGCAACAAAAGCTTCCAGAAGGATCGGCAGAGGCCACGGCTCAGGCTGGGGCAAGACAGCCGGAAAGGGACACAAGGGTCAGAAAGCCCGTTCAGGCGGCAGCATTCGTCCCGGATTCGAGGGTGGTCAGATGCCGCTCCAGAGAAGAATCCCCAAGAGAGGCTTTAATAACATTTTTGCTAAGAAGATCGTTGCTATCAATGTATCTGCTCTTGAAGTATTCGAGGATGGTGCTGAGGTAACAGCAGAAGCTCTTATCGAAAAAGGTATAGTAAAGAACGAATATGATGGAATCAAGATCCTCGGCAACGGAAATCTTACCAAAAAGCTTACTGTTAAGGTAGCGGCATATTCCGAGTCAGCAAAGCAGAAGATCGAAGCTGCAGGAGGAAAGGCAGAGGTGATCTGATTTGTTCAAGACAATCGCTAATGCCTGGAGAGTACCGGATCTGAGGAAGAAGCTTCTGTTTACAATATTTATAGTAGTTATCTTCAGAATCGGTTCTCACATTCCCGTTCCGTTCCTTGATGTGAATGCTCTCAAGGAGCTTACAGCAAGCTGGAACGATTCAAATAATATGCTCTCTTACTTTGATATGTTCTCAGGCGGAGCTTTTTCAAATGCTACCCTGTTTGCAATGTCAGTAACCCCGTACATCAACTCTTCAATTATCATGCAGCTTCTTGCAGTTGCGATTCCCGCACTTGAAAGACTGCAGAAAGAGGGTACAGAGGGACGTAAGAAAATCGGAGCTATTACAAGATATGTAACAGTTCTTCTGGGTATAATCCAGGGTACTGCTTACTATATTTACCTGCTCAGATCCAATATCACGGATTATTCCGGCTGGAATTTCCCTGCAGTATATTCAGCTATTACAATAGTTCTTGTATTTACTGCCGGTACGGCTCTTATGATGTGGCTTGGCGAGCAGATCAACCAGAATGGTGTTGGAAACGGTATCTCTATCCTGCTTTTCGTTGGTATTATCGCTAGACTGCCCGTAACCTTCGGACAGCTCTGGGAGTACTTCAAGTTAGGACTTGCAGGAGATACAAGATATATCGTATATCCGATAATATTTATCTTCCTTTTCCTTATCATCGTCTGGGTAATCGTTTTCATGAACGATGCAGAGCGCAGGATCCCTGTTCAGTATGCGAAACGTATGGTGGGTCGCAAAATGTACGGCGGTCAGAGCTCACACCTTCCGATCAAGGTAGGTCTTTCAGGTGTAATGCCCATCATCTTTGCAAGCTCAATCCTTTCAATTCCCCAGACTATTCTCCTCTTCCTTGATCAGAACAGTCTCCCGGAATTCTGGAAGAACTTCTTTATGATGTTCAGCCCCAGCAACTGGGTATACATTACACTTTACTTTATTATGATCATCGGATTCGGTTACTTCTATGTAACGATCCAGTACAATCCGGTGGAAATGTCAAACAATCTTCGTCAGAACAACGGCACAATCCCGGGTATCCGTCCCGGCAAGCCGACAACAGATTTTATTGCAAGGATCATCTCAAGGATCACACTTATCGGTTCTCTCTTCCTTGCATTCATCGCAATCGTACCGCTGATCTTCGGTAATCTTACAAAGATGACCGGTCTTATGATGGGCGGAACTTCAGTAATCATTCTCGTAGGCGTTGCACTCGAGACAATGAGACAGCTGGAATCTCAGCTTATGATGCGTCATTACAAGGGATTCCTCGATTAATAATTTCTGAGACGAAAGGAGCAAATAGTTATGAACATTATTTTACTTGGTGCACCTGGTGCAGGCAAGGGCACACAGGCAGAGGTTATTTGTGACCGTTTGAACATTCCCACAATTTCAACCGGAAATATTATCAGAGAAGCGCTGAAAACCGGTACTGAGATGGGACTTAAGGCTAAGTCCTTTATGGAGGCTGGCCAGCTCGTTCCCGATGAAGTCGTTATCGGCATCATCAAGGAGCGTCTCGCAAAGGATGACTGTCAGAACGGCTTTATTCTTGACGGTTTCCCGAGAACCATTCCTCAGGCTGAGGCTCTGGACAAGATGGGTATCGAGATCAATAAGGTTATCGATATCGAGGTTTCTGATGAAGCTATCATGAAGAGAATGTCCGGACGCCGTGTCTGCGAGAAGTGCGGTGCAAGCTATCATGTTGAGTACAAGCGTCCTGCTAAGGACGGAGTTTGCGACAGCTGCGCAGGCGCCCTTGTTCAGCGCAAGGATGACCATCCAGATACAGTTAAAGCTCGTCTTGAGGTTTATCATAATGAAACCGAGCCTCTCAAGGATTACTACGACAGGCAGGGCAAGCTTTCGGTAGTTGAGGGTCAGGATACAGTAGAGTCAACAACTGCTCTTATTCTCAAGGCTATCGAGGCGTAAATTATATGGTGATCCTGAAAACCGTCCGCGAGATCGCAGCAATGAGAGAAGCGGGCAGAATTTCATCCGGAGCTTTGCGTGAAGCAGGAAAAGCGGTGGAACCGGGAGTTTCAACTCTCGAAATCGATACCATAGTCCGCAAGTATATCGAGAATCAGGGGGCTACCCCCTCGTTTCTCGGATATGGCGGATATCCTGCAAGCGCTTGTATTTCGGTTAATAATGTAGTCATCCACGGCATACCCAGCGCCAGACAGAAGCTGAAGTCAGGTGATATCGTCAGTATCGATATCGGAGCCTGCCTGAACGGATATCATGGCGATAACGCATTCACATTTGCCTGCGGAGATATTTCTCCCGAGGCTAAGGCTCTTATCGACGCAACACAGCAGGCCCTGTATGAAGGGATCAAAAGAGCTGTTGCGGGAAACAGGATAGGAGATATCGGAAATGCGGTGCAGAAGTATGTCGAGGCGCGCAGTTACTCGGTGGTTAGAGATTTCGTCGGCCACGGAGTAGGTGCGAAGCTGCATGAAGATCCCAGTGTACCTAATTACGGCACTCCCGGCAGAGGTGTGCGATTAATGCCCGGTATGACAATAGCAATTGAGCCTATGGTCAATCAGGGTGATCACAGGGTAAGGGTGCTCGATGATGACTGGACAACAGTTACCGTGGACGGCAGTCTGTCTGCTCATTTTGAGCATACGGTAGCCATAACATCTTCAGGACCTGTGATCCTGACACTCCCCGATGAGGTGAAATTATGAATTTTCAGAGGGGAACGGTAGTAAGATCAAAGGCAGGGCATGACAAGGGAAGCTTTTTCGTTGTCCTTGAAACAGACGGCGATACAGCACTGATAAGCGACGGCAGTTCCCGCCCTGTATCAGCGCCGAAAAGAAAAAAGCTGAGACATCTTGCATTTACCAGGACTGTTCTTTGTGAGCAGTCACTAAAAGATAACAGTAAAATCTGTGAAGCGATTGAAACTTTCAGAAAGAAAGCAGCAGCTTTTTGAGGAGGTAATCATATTGTCTAAAGAAGACGTAATTGAGGTAGAGGGTGTAGTCAAGGAAGCTCTCCCCAACGCACAGTTCAAGGTAGAGCTACAGAACGGACATATAATCCTTGCACATATTTCGGGAAAGCTCAGAATGAATTTCATTCGTATACTCCCCGGTGACAAGGTAACAGTAGAAATGTCGCCCTACGATCTTACAAAGGGTCGTATCACATGGCGCAGTAAGTAATTTCCCTATATGGGTTATCGAAAGGAATGATAACACGATGAAAGTCAGACCTTCTGTAAAGAAAATTTGTGAAAAATGTAAGGTTATAAAGCGCAAGGGCAAGATCATGGTTATCTGTGAAAACCCGAAGCATAAGCAGCGTCAGGGTTAATGACGCATAATTACCAACGGAGGTGCAAATAAATGGCACGTATTGCAGGCGTAGATTTACCCAGAGACAAGAGAGTCGAGATCGGACTCACTTATATATTCGGCATCGGCCGCAAGACATCTAATGATATACTCGCAGCAACAGGCGTAAATCCTGATACCCGTGTAAGAGATCTTACTGAAGAGGATGTAGCAAAGATCAAAGAGTATATCGATCATAACTGCAGAGTAGAGGGTGACCTCAGAAGAGATATCGCTTTCGATATAAAGAGACTTATCGAGATCGGTTGCTACAGAGGTATCCGTCACCGCACAAATCTTCCTGTCCGCGGTCAGCGTTCAAAGACAAATGCCCGCACAAGAAAGGGCAAGAGGAAGACAATGGCAAACAAGAAGAAGTAATCAGGAGGGATTAACTGATGGCAGTTCAGAAAGGTGCTAAGAAGGCTACTGTACGCAGACGCCGTGAGCGCAAAAATATCGAAAAGGGTGCAGCGCACATTCAGTCAACATTTAATAATACTATAGTTACAATATCAGATGTTCAGGGAAATGCGATCTCCTGGGCAAGCGCAGGCGAGCTCGGATTCAGAGGATCAAGAAAGTCAACTCCCTTTGCTGCACAGTCAGCTGCTGAAACAGCAGCAAAGGCTGCTATGGAGCATGGTATGAAGACTGTTGAGGTTTATGTCAAGGGACCTGGCGCAGGACGTGAGGCAGCTATCCGTGCGCTTCAGTCTGCCGGACTTGAAGTAAGCATGATCAAAGACGTAACACCCATTCCCCACAACGGTTGCCGTCCTCCGAAGAGAAGACGTGTATAATTTAATGGAGGTGCATTTTAGATGGCAGTAAACAGAGATCCGATTCTCAAGAGATGCAGATATCTCGGAATCAGCCCGGCAGTTGTCGGTATAGATAAATCTTCAAAGAGAAACCCTAATGCCAACAGCAGAAGAAAGGTTTCGGAATATGGCTTACAGCTTAAAGAGAAGCAGAAGCTCAAGTTCATCTATGGAGTTCTTGAAAAGCCCTTCCGTCACTACTTTGATATAGCTTCAAAGATGGAAGGTCAGGCAGGTAACAACCTTATCACAGTTCTTGAGTCAAGACTTGATAACGTTGTTTTCAGAATGGGTATGGCTCTTACAAGAAGAGAAGCAAGACAGCTTGCAACTCACGGCCATTTCCTTGTAAACGGTAAAAAGGTAGATATCCCTTCCTACAGACTTAAGGTTGGCGATGTCATCACTCTTAAGGACAGTAGCAAAAGCAGCTCAAAGTTCAAGGCAGTTGTTGAGCAGACAGCCGGCAGAACAACTCCGCTCTGGCTTGAGGTAAACAAGGAACAATTCTCAGCTAAGATTGTAAGAATGCCTGCTATCGATGATATCGATTATGAGGTTGCTCCCCATCTTATCGTTGAGTTGTACTCCAAGTAATCAGGTCGGTTATAGTACGGTTACACATAAGGCAGCCTGATGCTGCCAGATGTCAGGAGGTTAGCTGATGTTCGAATTTCAAAAGCCAAGAATAGATACTACTGAATTATCCGATGACGGCAAGTATGGAAAATTTGTCGTTGAACCGCTTGAGAGAGGCTTCGGCAATACACTCGGAAACAGCCTTCGCAGAGTACTCCTTTCTTCTCTTGAGGGCGTGGCTGTTACATCAATCAAAATCGACGGGGTGTTGCATGAGTTTTCTACAATCCCCGGTGTCAAAGAGGATGTCACAGCAATAGTCCTGAATATGAAGGGCCTTATTGCGAAGCTTTACTGCGACGGTCCCAAGACTGTTGAGATCCGTGCCGAGGGTCCTTGCGTAGTGACAGCTGAATCCATTAAAAAGGACAGCGAGGTTGAGATCCTTAATCCTGAGATGCATATTGCAACACTGGGAGAGGGCGCTAAGCTCTATATGGAAATCACTCTCAGCAAGGGCAGAGGATATATTTCTGCTGAACGCAATAAAGAAGAGCTTGCAAAAACATCAAGCGTGATCGGAATACTTCCGATCGATTCAATATATACTCCTGTACTTAAGGTTAATTACAATATCGAAAACACCCGTGTGGGTCAGATAACTGACTATGACAAGCTTATGCTTGATGTGTGGACAAATGGTGTAATTAACGCACAGGAAGCTGTTTCTTTGGCAGCAAAGGTACTGACAGAACATCTTAATCTGTTTGTAAACCTTTCTGATAAGGGAACCAATACAGAAGTGATGGTGGAGAAGAACGATCAGGGCAAGGAAAAGGCTCTGGAAATGACAATCGAAGAGCTTGATCTCTCCGTTCGTTCCTTCAATTGCCTGAAGAGGGCAAACATCAACACTGTTGAGGATCTTACCAATAAGACAGAGGACGAGATGATGAAAGTCAGAAATCTCGGCCGCAAATCGCTGGACGAAGTTATTGACAAGCTGAATAAGCTGGGTTTTTCGCTTCGCAGCAATGATGAATAATATTACTAAGGTTAAATAAAGGAGTGAATATCGATGCCGGGAACAAGAAAGCTGGGCAGAGAGACTGCCCATAGAACTGCAATGCTCAGAGCTATGGTTACCTTCCTGCTCGAAAACGGCAAGATCGAGACCACTATATCTCGTGCTAAGGAAGTAAGTTCGTTAACAGAAAAATTCATTACACTGGCTAAGGTTGAAAATCTTGCAAACAAGCGTGCTGCAATGGCTTTCATCACTAAGGAAGATGTAGTAAATAAACTGTTCACAGAAATCGCACCCAAGTATGCAGACAGAAACGGTGGTTATACAAGAATTACTAAAATCGGACCTCGTCGTGGAGATGCTGCAGAGATGGCAGTGATCGAGCTTATTTGATAACAACCCCCTGGTTCCATCTTATGAGACCAGGGGGTATTTTTTATGCTGATTTTCTTGAAGCTTCAGATTGAAAATCGGAATTATAAAAGAAAGGAATGTGAATATGGAAAATAAAGGTGGAAATATGGTCAGAGACATTCTGATAGCAGCAGGTTTAGGTATACTTGGCGGAGTTGTCGGCGGAGCAATATGGTTCGGATTATCATTTCTGGGACGGCTTACATTCCTTGCGGGAATAGTTGCAGGACTTGGCGGAGGCTTCGGCGGAATGATTACCGGAGAAAAGAACCGGGCAGTAAAACTGACTATTGCTATCGTTTTTTCACTGGGACTTTTCTGCGTGGGAATGTATCTGGGCGTCGGAGTAGACATATATACAGCTCTTCACGGAGAATACCCTCTCGGAAGCTGTATGAAAATGATAAATACAGTGCTGTCCTCAGGTGAGCTGAATTCCGGCTTTATCAAGGACGCTGTGATCGGTATTATCTGCTATGTGGTCGGTATTCTGTCAGCAATAGTAAAGCTGAAGGATTTCTGATCCGGAAATACACCTACCTGTTAAGTTTTTAAAGAAAATTATTATTGACTATTTTGTTCTTTGTATACTGGTAGAGCTTGCCTGGAAAGAATATAGAATAATTGTGGTTGTTGCTGCGCTCTTTTTATAGTAAGCCTATGAGTAACTGCTGTTACTCATAAAACCAGGCGCTCAGTGCCAAGGGAGTCAGATACCGGAAGTCAAAGTAAACCAGCTGCAAGAAGCAGCCTGTACGGGCTGCGGCGGCGGAGGGTGGGAATATTGTCTGAGGTGATGAGCGCCGGATGCCGCGCCACAAAAGTATATGTACACACGATAGAGCGAGTGTAAACGAGCGATAACGCGAACTGCTCAGTGCGAGCACGCACTTGATTTGGGGTGGGGGTTGTGATAGAATGTAGTTATAGTGAAGCGAAAGGGAGAGGTAACATGGCACAGACAGTTCTGAAGGCAGTGCATTGCCCGAAATGTAAGCAGCAGACTAATACAAATATACTGATAAGTATGAATACAGCTGAAGATCCGGGGGCTATGCAGGCTGTCTATGATGAGACTATGTTCCGCTGGAAATGTAATAAATGCGGATTCACAACAAAATATCAGCATCCTTTCCTCTATAATGATATTGAGAGAAAATATATGATATATTACATTCCCCAGGTGGAAAGACTGAAGATTACAGATGCAAAGCTGGAACAGGAGTTTTCAGATCTTTCTGATATCCGGAAAAGGGTCGTGCCTGACATAAACGCTATAAAGGAAAAAATATGCATATTTGAGAACGGCCTTAATGATATGGCTATCGAGCTGACTAAGCTTGCAGTTTCTGAGGTCGTTGCCAAGGAAACGGAGCATAATGTCTATAACGGATATTTTACCGACCTTGATGAAGAAAAGAATACTATCAGCTTCCAGTTTTTTGTAGGCGGGGACAGACGTTCCTATATACAGACAACAAGACTGGAGGTATATAAGCGTTCCCTGGATATTGTCAGAAAAAACTTTGTCAGAGAGGAACGTCAGCCCGGATTCCTTAATATCGGCAGACAGTGGGCAAAAAATGCCCTTGATAAGTATAAATCAAAATAAAAGAACACTATATACCGCACTAGGAAATGTATCAGTACGGACAATGCGCCGGCTGTAATGCAGAGCCGGTGCGGCTTTTGAATTTTTATAGATTTATTTTATAAAAAACGAAAAAAATTGCAAAAAACCATAGAAATTGACAAAGAATTATGTTATAATTATATCAACCGACGTAGTCGATAATTTACAATTCAGGAGGTAGAATCCAATGGCAAAAAAATGGGTCTATTTGTTCACAGAGGGTGACGCAAATATGCGTGAGCTCCTCGGCGGTAAGGGCGCAAACCTTGCTGAAATGACCAACATCGGTCTTCCTGTTCCGCAGGGCTTTACTATCACAACAGAGGCTTGTACTCAGTATTATGAGGACGGCAAAAAAATCAATGATGAGATCCAGGCTCAGATCATGGAGTACATCGACAAAATGGAAGAGATCACCGGCAAGAAGTTCGGTGACAAGGAGAATCCTCTCCTGGTTTCCGTTCGTTCAGGTGCTCGTGCTTCAATGCCGGGTATGATGGATACAATTCTTAACCTTGGTCTTAATGAGGAAGTTGTAGAGGTTATCGCAAATCAGTCCGGCAACCCGCGTTGGGCTTGGGACTGCTACAGAAGATTTATCCAGATGTTCTCAGACGTAGTTATGGAAGTTGGTAAGAAGTATTTCGAGCAGCTTATCGACGCTATGAAAGAGAAGAAGGGTGTAACACAGGATGTTGACCTCACAGCTGACGATCTCAAGGAGCTGGCAAACCAGTTCAAGGCTGAGTATAAGTCAAAGATCGGCGAGGACTTCCCGTCTGATCCTAAGGTTCAGCTCATGGAGGCTGTAAAGGCTGTATTCCGTTCATGGGATAACCCGAGAGCTAACGTATATCGTCGTGATAATGATATTCCGTATTCATGGGGTACTGCTGTTAACGTTCAGTCAATGGCATTCGGTAACATGGGTGACGACTGTGGTACAGGCGTTGCATTTACCCGTGACCCTGCTACAGGTGCAAAGGGACTCTTCGGTGAATTCCTTACAAACGCACAGGGCGAGGACGTTGTTGCAGGCGTTCGTACACCTATGAAGATCACAGAAATGGAACAGAAGTTCCCCGAGGCTTTTGCACAGTTCACAGAGGTTTGCAAGACTCTTGAGGATCACTACAGAGATATGCAGGATATGGAGTTCACTGTTGAACACGGCAAGCTCTATATGCTTCAGACAAGAAATGGTAAGAGAACTGCACAGGCTGCTCTGAAGATCGCTTGTGACCTTGTTGACGAGGGCATGAGAACAGAGAAGGAAGCTGTTGCAATGATCGATCCCCGTAACCTTGATACACTTCTTCACCCCCAGTTCGATACAGCTGCAGTTAAGGCTGCAACACCTATCGGCAAGGGTCTTGGAGCTGCTCCCGGTGCTGCTTGCGGTCAGATCGTATTTACAGCTGACGACGCTAAGAACTGGGCTGACGCCGGCAAGAAGGTAGTACTTGTTCGTCTTGAGACTTCACCTGAGGATATCGAGGGTATGAAGGCTGCTCAGGGTATCCTCACCGTTCGCGGCGGTATGACATCGCACGCAGCTGTTGTTGCTCGTGGTATGGGTTCATGCTGCGTATCAGGCTGCTCTGCAATCGTGATGGATGAAGAGAATAAGGTGTTCACACTTGGTGGTAAGGAATATCACGAGGGTGACGTTATCTCCTTCGACGGCTCAACAGGTAACATCTATGATGGTGCTATTCCCACAGTTGACGCTAAGATCGCTGGCGAGTTCGGCAGAATCATGGCGTGGGCTGACAAATACAGAAAGCTTAAGGTAAGAACAAATGCCGACACACCTGCTGACGCTAAGAAGGCTCGTGAGCTGGGTGCTGAGGGTATCGGCCTTTGCCGTACAGAGCATATGTTCTTCGAGGGCGACAGAATAGATGCATTCAGAGAGATGATCTGCTCCGATACAGTTGAGGAGAGAGAGGCAGCTCTCGCTAAGATCCTCCCCGTACAGCAGAGCGACTTTGAAGCTCTCTATGAGGCACTTGAGGGTAATCCTGTAACAATCAGATTCCTCGATCCTCCGCTTCACGAGTTCGTTCCCACAGAGGAAGAAGATATCAAGAAGCTTGCTGACGCTCAGGGCAAGACCGTTGAGCAGATCAAGGCTATCATTGATTCACTCCACGAGTTCAACCCGATGATGGGTCACCGCGGATGCCGTCTTGCAGTTACATATCCTGAAATTGCAAAGATGCAGACAGCTGCAGTTATCCGCGCTGCTATCAATGTAAAGAAGGCTCATCAGGATTGGGATCTCAATCCTGAGATCATGATCCCGCTGGTTGGCGATGTTAAGGAGCTTAAGTATGTCAAGAAGGTAGTTGTTGAGACAGCTGACGCTGAGATCGCTGCTGCTGGTGTTGAGATGAAGTACGAAGTTGGTACAATGATCGAGATCCCGAGAGCTGCTCTTACAGCTGACGAGATCGCTAAGGAAGCTGAGTTCTTCTGCTTCGGTACTAACGACCTTACTCAGATGACATTCGGCTTCAGCCGTGATGACTCCGGTAAGTTCCTTGAGGCATATTATGACGCTAAGATCTTCGAGAATGATCCCTTTGCTAAGCTGGATCAGGTTGGTGTCGGCTCACTCATGAAGACAGCTCTTACACTTGGTAAGGCTACACGTCCTGAGCTTCACTGCGGTATCTGCGGTGAGCACGGCGGAGATCCTTCATCTGTTGAGTTCTGCCACAAGATCGGTCTTGATTATGTATCATGCTCACCGTTCAGAGTTCCGATCGCTCGCCTTGCTGCTGCACAGGCTGCAATTGCTGAGGGTTGATCTCTGCTGAGAGCAAATAGACGAAAAACGAATTCATTAAGGGGCGCTGCTTTTGCAGCGCTCTTTTTTGCATCGTAAAACAAAAAAAGGACTGCCGAAGCAGTCCGTATGATAATACTTGAATTTTTCTGAAATAACAGGAAACAGCACCGGTTATGAAAACAGGTCGTTAGTAAGTGATTGTATTTTTTTCTTTCGCTTTTCAGTTGTTTTGGCTGACAATCTTATAAATACCGGAGAACCTATTTTGACGTCCTTCCCCAGGTTTTTAGACATAGCATATTTTCCCTTGGGTGTGAGAATATATATCAGATCATTATCCTTGTCAGCTGCGAAAAATCTGGAGGGGGCTCCGGCGATGATCTCGATGCAGTCGCCTTCTTTTGCGTCAGGGATCAGTATTCTCGGCAGATTTCCTGTCTTCCCCTCGCTTATTTCTGCAATAGCCATTGCACCCTCAAAACGATCTATTATGACTTTCATTTACTATTCCCCTTTTCTGTTGTAACTTTCAGATCCTGCCCTGTTGACTCAATGGTGATGGTTCCCTTCTGGTCTGTCCGGAGTATCTCAGCGCCGGATTTCTTCCATCTGTTCAGGGGCTGCTTGTGAGGATGGTGATAATCATTATCCTTAGCCAGGGAGATTACTGCATATTTTGCTCCTGTCTTGTCAATAAAGCCCTGACCTGAAGAGGATGAGCTGCAGTGATGGCCTACCTTGACCACATCTGCTGAGAGGTCATAGCCCTTTTTAATAATCTGATTTTCAGAAAGCAGCTCGGCGTCTCCCATATAGAGAAAGGTGTTTTTCTTGTAGCTCAGCCGGAGCACAACGGAATAATTATTCAGGCTTTCATAATTACTTCCTGCCGGGGCAAGGATGTCAGCTTTCAGGTCATGATCCTTGTCGTCGATCATATTCATTCCTGATCTGGCTGTAGTGATCTTTTTGCCCTTGTTTTTTATGGCTTTGAGGAGTTTTTCATATGTATATGTGTTTGTTTCTGCCTTGGGCATATATATTTTTTCCAGCTCAAAGGCATTGACTACCTTTCTCATTCCTCCGATATGGTCAGAGTGAGGATGGGTGGCTATAAGGTAGTCTATTTTTTCATACCCCAGATCCTTTATATAGTCCACTACCTTCTGACCGTGTTCGTTGTCTCCTGCGTCTATAAGTATGCATTTACCTCCCGGAAGCTCGATAAATTCGCTGTCTCCCTGTCCTACATCTATGAAATGACTGACAAGCTTTCCGTCATCCTGATTCAGCTTATCGCTGCTGAGATCGCTCTCCAGATAATCGCCGAATTCCTGACAGGCGCAAAGAGTTACACACATTATGAGCATAAGGATAAATGCCTGTATTTTGTTTTTTGTCAATTTATACACCTCCGGATAATCATTTTTCTGCGGTTCCCTCCAGCATTGCCTTTGCGGCTTTCATATCCGAGGGATATGTGAGTTTGATGTTTTTTGCGTCTCCTTTGATAAGACCGACTTTCTTCCCGGATATCATAAATAATCTGCAGGCGTCTGTAATCAGACGGCGTTCCTCGTCTGACACTGTTTCAAGCAGACTGCGGAAGCTTCCCAGACGGAAGCTCTGAGGGGTCTGTATCATAAACAGGCTGTCTCTTACCGGAAAATCCTCGGCGTTTTCTCCGTCGTAGGATACGGCGATGGTATCTGTCGCCGGAACAGCAGCTGTTGTAATGTCATATTTATCAAGAGCGCTGATGCTGTCACCGATCATACTGTCTGTCACAAATGGTCTTACAGCGTCGTGGGTGACAAGTATTTCGTTTGTATCTGCCCCCAGTTCGTTTTCCGCATACCTTATAATGTTAAGTATGGTACCGTTTCTATCCTCGCCGCCCTTTGTGATATATACGTCGGCAGAAAAATATTTTTCTGCAAGCTCCTTCATATAGTCGTACCAATCCGGGTTTATTCCGACTATAACTGCGCTGATGGATGGATTATTTTCAAAAGCCTCTATCGTTCTGATTATCACCGGCTTTCCGCACAGATCGAGAAACTGCTTCGGCATTTCGGTACTGCCCATTCTTGAACCGGTGCCGCCTGCGACTATTGCTGCTATTGCCATCATTTTTCCTCCCCTGTCCTTTTTTTTCTGTAATACACTATCGCCGTGATTATAAGTAATATTGCGGCTGTCTGCAGAAGGATAACAGTCCACCCGAAATAGCCGATGCCGTCCTGGGCTACGAATACAATACATTTTTTCTTTATTCTTCCGTCCGGACTTGCAACTGTGATGGTGGCAGTACCTTCTCTGATAGCTGTTATTTTTCCGTATTCATCCACAGAGGCGATCCTGCTGTCTGAGGATGAGAATACCGGCTTTTCTTCTGTTGTAGCCGGAAGTACATTGCAGCCGATATCGTAATCATCTCCCTTGACAAGTCGGATACTTCCCTGGCTGAGCCGGATATCACTGATGCTTTTCTCAGAAGCTGCGGCTCCTGCATACAGCACTGCAAGACCTCCGTCTGTCAGGATACAGGTAAGCCTGTTGCTGCCTGCTGTAATCAGAACGTTTTCGGAGTATTTTCTGTTGCTTTCGGTTCCAGTCTCCAATACATAGCTTCCGAGGCTTACCTTACCCAGGCTGAATTTGCCGTCGTTTTCAGTGACAGCTTTATATTCCTTATTGTTTCCTGAAAGGGAGATCTGTTTGTTTGCCAGTGGGTCTCCGTTTTCATCCAGCAGCATACCGGTGATCTCCGGGTCAAGCTTTGCACCATCATTGCCGACAACTCTGACTATGCATCCGGTAGCTACAGCAGAGCTTGAAGTTTCTGCCCTGACTACTGCTATTCCGGGTCTGATACCCTTTATCTCGCCTGACTTTTCCACCGAAGCGATCGTTTTATCCGAGGAGCTGTAGGTGACTCCGCCCTCGGCGTTTTCGGGTAGTACAACAGCTTTCACTCTGACCTTTTCGCCAACTCTGACAGTAACAGTACGGTGATCCATACTTATTGATTCAGGGCCGTTTCCTTCCCTGACTGTTACTGTACATTTCAGTTCCTTTTTATCAGACAGTCTGCATTTTATCAGGGCGGTTCCAGGATCATTGGCAAATATCAGGCCATCATTATTGACTGTGGCCACATTTGTATTGTCACTTAAAAAGGTGACGGCTTCTTCCGTATCGTTTCTCAGTGTGAGCCGGTAGCTCTGACCGCTATATAGAATAATAGTATCCCTGCTGAGAGCCGGGCTTGTATTGTCTGAGTCCGCTGCATTTACAGACAACACTCCGACACAGAAAATTACCAGTGCTGCGATCACCGCAGCTGCAGACCTGATTGATTTCATACAGAACTTCCCCCTTGATTTGCCTTTAACATTAGTATAACACACCACCTGTCAATTTTACAACTGCCCCAGTGCGAGCACGAGTGCAGCGTCACGCTGCTAAAATAATTCTGGGAGAAAGCAGGCGCTCACTATCAGTGGAGCGAAACACCGTAAGTCCAAATACGACAGCCGCAAATGGCAGCCTGTAAGGGCTGCGGCGGCGGTGGTAGGGGACATTGTCTATGGTGATGGGCGCCGGATGCCGCGCGACGAAAGT
>CAMVQZ010000018.1 GCA_947169745.1 uncultured Clostridia bacterium | reverse complement strand
GAGCGAATGGAATGAGCGATAACGCGAACACGGGTGCAGCGTCACGCTGCCGAATCGCTCAGTGCGAGCACGTACCGATGCAAGGGTATTGTAAAATGTGGTGGATATATGTTATAATATACATATCACATTGATTCAGGAGGTATTTTTTATGAAAATCACAGAGGATATCCGCTATGTAGGCGTAAACGATCATAAGATTGATCTTTTCGAGGGACAGTATGATGTTCCGAACGGAATGGCATATAATTCATATGTTATAATGGATAAGAAGATCGCCGTTATGGATTCAGTTGACAAAAACTGGGGGCATGAATGGCTCAATAATCTGGAGAATGCTCTTTCAGGAAGAAAGCCGGATTATCTTGTAGTCCAGCATATGGAGCCGGATCACAGCGCAAACATAAAGACCTTTATGGATACCTATACAGATGCTACGATTGTATCAAGCTCAAAGGCCTTTACGATGATGAAGAATTTCTTTGGCACTGAGTTTGAGGACAGAAGGATAGTGGTAAAAGAAGGAGATACTCTGGAGCTGGGAGAGCATACTCTGAGCTTTGTAGGTGCTCCTATGGTACACTGGCCGGAGGTAATTGTTACATATGACAGCAAGGATAATGTTCTTTTCTCCGCAGATGGTTTCGGAAAATTCGGTGCTCTAGATGTTGAGGAGGACTGGGCGTGTGAAGCAAGAAGATATTATTTCGGCATCGTAGGAAAATACGGCGCACAGGTACAGGCACTTCTGAAAAAAGCATCTGCTCTTGATATACAGATCATCTGTCCTCTACACGGTCCTGTTCTGAGCGAAAACCTCGGTTATTATCTGGGTCTTTATAATACCTGGTCAAGCTACGGAGTGGAAAGCGAGGGAATAATGATCGCGTATACCTCTGTATACGGCAATACAAAAAAAGCTGTAGAGCTTCTTGCAGAAAAGCTGCGTGTAAAAGGCTGTCCTAAGGTTGCAGTCAATGATCTGGCGAGAGAGGATATGGCAGAGTGTGTGGAGGACGCTTTCAGATACGGAAGGGTCGTTCTCGCCACCACCACATATAATGCAGATATTTTCCCGCAGATGAAAGAATTTATCAATCATCTTACAGAGCGTAATTTCAGAAACAGAACCATAGGCATTATTGAAAATGGATCCTGGGCTCCCCAGGCAGCAAAAACTATAAAGAAAATGCTGGAAGGCTGCAAGAATATCGAATTCTGCGATACAACAGTCAGCATAATGTCAGCGCTCAATGATAAGAGCAGCCAGCAGCTTGAAGACCTTGCAGAGGAGCTTTGCAAAGATTATCTTGCACAGCACGATGAGACAGCAAATAAGAATGATATGTCCGCATTATTCAATATAGGATACGGACTGTATGTTGTTACCTCAAATGACGGCAAAAAGGACAACGGCCTTATCGTCAATACCGTTACCCAGGTCACAAATTCTCCCAACAGAGTAGCTGTATGCATTAATAAGCAGAATTATTCCTATTATGTAATAAAGAACACCGGAATAATGAATGTCAATTGTCTCTCTGTCGATGCACCCTTCAGCGTATTTGAAAACTTCGGATTCCAGAGCGGAAGAAATGCTGATAAATTTGCTGACTGCCAGCCTCTTCATTCTGATAACGGTCTTGTATTCCTTCCCAAGTACATCAATTCCTTTATGTCTCTTAAGGTAGAGGAATATGTTGACCTTGACACCCACGGTATGTTCATATGCAGTGTAACAGAGGCAAGAGTGCTTTCTGATAAGGAGACAATGACCTATACCTATTATCAGAACAACGTCAAGCCCAGACCTGAGACAGAAGGTAAAAAGGGCTGGGTCTGCAAGGTGTGCGGATATGTATATGAAGGCGAAGAGCTTCCGGATGATTTTATCTGTCCTCTCTGTAAGCACGGCGTAGCTGATTTTGAGCCGATAGAATAAGTATATGCGAATATCCGTATTGAGCGAAAATACCAGCAGCTGCGGATTTCCCACTGAGCATGGACTGAGCCTGTATATCGAGACGGGGGATACAAAATTACTATTCGATACGGGTCAGTCCGGGCTGTTTTCGGAAAATGCCGAAAAGATGGGAATAGACCTTTCCGTGGTCGATATTGCTGTTTTGTCACACGGTCATTATGACCACGGCGGCGGTCTGCGGAGGTTTCTTGATATAAACAGAAGTGCTCCGGTCTATATGAGCAGATACGCCTTTGAACCCCACTATAACGCTGAGGATAAGTATATCGGCATAGATTCCGGGCTTATTGACAGTGGAAGGATCGTTCTGACAGATTCAGATACAGAGCTTTCGGAAAATATGGCTCTGTATTCCTGCAGCGGCAGACAGAAATCCATTGATATGGGCTCTGCCGATCTGAAGATGAAGTCAGACTCCGGTCTTGTTGCTGATGATTTCAGACATGAGCAGTGTCTTGTAATTACTGAAAATAACCGGAGGATTCTTTTCAGCGGCTGTTCTCATAACGGTGTCATTAATATTGTGCGGTGGTTCAGACCGGATGTATTTGTGGGTGGCTTTCATTTTTCAAAGCTTTCCCCCGGAGAACCTCTTTGCTCATATGCAAAAGAACTGGGGTCATATGGTATCAGTTACTATACCTGTCACTGTACCGGGAAAGCACAGTATGAATATATAATAAACTTTATGGACGATATAGAGTATATCTCAGCTGGTCAGACTATCGTTATATGACCTTTCTGAACAACTTTACAGGCGGCAGTTATCTGCTGCCTGTTTCTGCAGAATCCAACACTGAATGTTTGGTATGTACTTAGGAGGCTGTATGGTGAAATTGTCAGCTGATCTTTTATAGTATCAGATATGATACTGAATCTATTTTATCGGAGGTTTAATATGAGACTATTTCATTTATCCGATCTTCATCTGGGAAAAAGAGTAAACGGATATTCCATGATCGAAGATCAGACCTATATAATCAAATGTATCCTGAATTCCATAGATGAATATAAGCCTGATGCTGTGATTATTGCGGGAGATGTCTATGATAAGTCCATACCTGCTACAGAAGCGGTGGAATTATTTGACGATTTTCTTGTCAGTCTTTCTCAGCGTAATGTCCGGGTATTTATAATAAGCGGCAACCACGATTCTCCCGAAAGACTTGCCTTCGGAAATAAGCTGATAGACAGCACCGGTATTCATATTTCCTCCGTTTATAACGGAAATATCGGATCCTTTGAAATGGAAGATGAATACGGAAAAGTCAGGTTTTTTCTGCTTCCATTTATCCGGCCGTCAAACGTCCGCCGTTTTTTTTCGGAGGAGGAGATAAGCTCATATACCGATGCGGTAAGGATTGCCCTGAGTGCGGCAGCTCCGGATATTTCTTCAAGAAACGTAATGATCGCGCATCAGTTCATAACCGGAGCCAGCGTCAGTGAATCCGAGGAAATATCCGTGGGTACAGTTGAAAACGTAGACGCATCTGTTTTTGACGGCTACGATTATGTGGCTCTCGGTCATATCCACGGACCCCAGAGAGTGAGCCGGGATACAGTAAGATATTGCGGAACACCGCTGAAATATTCTTTTTCGGAAGCAAATCATAAGAAATCCATAACCTGTGTTGAGCTGAAGGAAAAGGGAAACATCAGTATCAGCACTATTCCCTTGAGCCCCCTCAGGAATCTTGTGGAGCTCAGGGGAACATATGAAAAGCTGATGGAAAAAAGCTTTTACGAAAATACTACTTACAGTAATGATTATGTACATATTACACTGACAGATGAGGATGATATCCCGGAGGTTGTCTCAAAGCTGAGGGTAGTATACAAGAATCTGATGATCGTGGATTATGATAACAAACGCACAAGACATAAGTCGGTTATTTCCGGCACTGATCAGATAGAAAAGAAAATGCCGGATGAGCTTTTTTCTGATTTTTTCAGGGAACAGAACGGCTACGATATGTCGCAGGAGCAGACAGAAATAGTTAAAAATCTTATAGAGAAGATCTGGGGGGATAATGAATGAGACCTTTAAAGCTTACCTTGTCTGCCTTCGGTCCCTATGCAGATAAGGTCGTTTTAGACCTTGAGCAGTTGGGAAAGAGTGGTTTATATCTTATAACAGGGGATACAGGCGCCGGAAAAACAAGTATTTTTGATGCAATAACCTTTGCTCTGTACGGTAAACCCAGCGGAAATAATAAATCTGTCTCAATGTTCAGGTCAAAATATGCTAAACCGGAGACCAGAACTTATGTTGAACTGGAATTTGAATATAATGAAAAGAAATATTCGGTAAAAAGAAATCCGGAATATCTGCGTCCGAAAGCAAAAGGCGAGGGCACTACTTCCGAAAAGGCCTGGGCAGAGCTGAATTATCCCGACGGCAGGATTGTTTCCGGTAATACAGCGGTAACAAATGCTGTGGAAAAGATTCTCGGAATTGACAGAGAACAATACAGCCAGATCGCAATGATCGCTCAGGGAGATTTTCTCAGGCTTCTTCTTGCAGGAACAAACGAGAGGGAGGAGATATTCCAGAAAATATTCAATACCGGCAGATATCGTATCCTCCAGGATGAGTTGAAGGCAGAATTGTCCTCTGCCGACAGTGAGAGACGCATTGAGATAAAAAGTATTGAACAGGATGTTTCCGGTATACAGTGCGAAAAGGACGACCCTCTTAGTATTGAGGTCGCAAGAGCTCAGAATAAAGGAATGACCATCGAAGAGATAATGGAGCTTCTGGACAGGCTTATAAAAAAGGATACGGAGTGCCTTGAGAAAAAACGTGAGGAATACCGCAAAGCCGATACTACATCCGGGAAAATATCAAAGAGACTGGGTCAGGCAGAACAAAGGCTAAAGATACTGGAATCGCTGAAAAGATCTGAAGATAAGCTTTCAGATGCAAAAATAAGACTAGCCGGCTCAAAGGAAGTACTGGAAATACAGACAGGGAAATCTCAGAAGGCAAAGGCATTAAACGATGTTATCTCCGGGATAAAAGCCCAGCTGGACGATTACCGGGAGTATGATGAGGTCAGAAAAACGATCCGGGATGTGGAAGCCGAACATGAGAAATGCAAAAAATCCGAAGAACAGGGGATAAAAAATGCGGAAAATCTGAAGGATGAAATAGATATGCTCCAAGAAAAGCTTAATACATCCGGTGAACTCCTGGAGGAAAAGCTGAAGCTGGAAGCTGAAATAAAACGTCTTACAGAAAATACCGAGTCCCTTGAAGCGCTCAGAAAAGCTCTTGATGAGCTGGATACTGCGCGTAAAAAACAAACTGCATCCCGTGAGGATTATCTGAAAAGATCAGAGATATCCCAAAGGCTCACTGCGGAATATGAATTAAAAAACAGAGCTTATCTGGATGAACAGGCAGGAATACTTGCACTTGGTCTCAGAGACGGGGAAAGATGTCCTGTCTGCGGTTCACTGGAGCATCCCCATCCTGCATCTGTATCAGCAGACGCCCCATCCAAGGAGGAACTGGATAAGCTGAAGAAAAGAAGAGATGAAGCGGACAGAAATGCTGTCAAGGCCAGTGAAGACGCAAGCAGTGCAAATGCCGTAGCAGAAGAAAAGGAGAGGGCTATGAAAGAAGCCTCCTCAAAGCTTCTTGGCGCGATCGGGACAGACGATATAAGGAAAGCTTTGTCAGAAAAAAAGACTGTTGTCAGTGCAGAAATGGCTAAGGCCGGGAAAAAACTTTCTGAAGTATCATTTGAATTAAAGAATACTGAGCGTATTAAGGAAACCCTTCCGGGGAAAAAAGAGAAATATGAGCTGATCGTTAAATCTGTTTCAGACCTCAGGCTCAGGATCACTGCTCTTATGACCCAAAAGACACAGCTCGAAAAAAGGTGCACGGAGCTGAAAGAAAAACTCAGATTCGGCTCCAGAGAGGATGCGGTCAAAGAAATAGGCAGACTGCAGCAGGAAGTGGAAAAGGCTGAAAATGACTATAAAAAAGCCCAGACAGATTATATTGACCGTGAAAAAGAAATCTCAGCCCTTAATGCTTCTATTGATGAAGCCAGAAGAAATCTCAGGGATATACCGGAGGATGATATCAACGCTGTCAGAAAGCTGAATCAGGAGATATCAGAAAGAAAGAATCTTATTATGGAGCTGGGGCAGAATGTTAAAGAACGCCTCAACATAAACAAGAGAATAGCCGAAAGCATTTCAAAGCGCTCAGAGAAACAGGCCGTCATCGAGAAAAAATGGAGGCTTCTCAAATCCCTTTCTGATACTGCAAACGGAACTATAAGCGGAAAGGGAAAAATACGCCTGGAAACATATATTCAGATGGCATATTTTGACAGGATAATCGCCAGAGCTAATACAAGACTTATCATAATGACAAGTGGTCAGTATGAGCTGAAAAGAAGCGCTGATCCTACAAACAAGCAATCCCAGACCGGCCTTGAGCTGGATGTTATCGATCATTATAACGGAAGCACAAGAAGCGTACGATCTCTTTCAGGAGGCGAATCCTTCAAGGCGTCTCTTTGCCTCGCATTAGGTCTTTCCGATGAAATTCAGTCCTCAGCCGGAGGTATCAGGCTTGATACAATGTTTGTTGACGAAGGCTTTGGTTCTCTTGATGAAGAATCTCTCAGTCAGGCTATGTGGGCATTGTCTGATCTCTCCGCAGGACACAGGCTTGTAGGTATCATATCCCATGTTGCTGAAATGAAGGAGAAAATTGAAAAACAGATTGTAGTGACAAAAACAAAAAATGACGGAAGCAAGGCGGAGATTATTATCTGATAAAACCCGATGCTCTGTCCCGCTCAGATATGTGTACCAATACTTTTGTGGCGCGGCGATAGATAATGCAGATCGTTGTCGGGGCGGTCTGTTCGTGCCTGGTTTGTTATTATGAACCGTCAGCTTTATGCAAGGCGTGCTTTGCGCGGAGCCAAATAGGTGAACAAAGGTTCCCCTTTGTGGAAATCACTCCTACCTTTTCTTTGTGCCGGGATGTGCTGACGATTAACGATAGTTCGTATGGACATCTGCTTCGGTAAACAGAAACGGAGTTATATATGGAAACAAGGATTTCGTATAAACTTGAAGTTTTATTACATACTGACCGTCCATAACGAACTATATAAGCCATACAGACTTCCCCAACCCCACACGGGGGTTTAAGGAGTGGGATTTCAAAATGGGCGCAGCCCTGCATTGTTTTGTCACGGTGAAAGCTGCGCCGCGGTAATAATAAGGTATTGGTACGCACGACAGAGCGAGTGCAAACGAGCAATAACGCGGATCGCTCAGTGCGAGCACGCACCGCGAACATGGGTGCAGCGTCACGCTGCCGACCTGGGCAAAAGTTTTTCTTGATTTTTTTAAAACTTTATAGTATAATGTATGTGTTGCTGATATAGCTTCATATAAACAAGACAGGATCATACCTTTGAAGATGCAAACGGGCAGGCGCTGTACGATGGGAAACCGTGAACCATGTCAGGCGGGGAACCGAGCAGCATTAAGCGTGTCAACCGTGCGATACAGTTAGTCTGTTCGTTTGTGTCTTCAAGCGTATGACACCGCCTCTGCGGTCTGTCTTGTTTTTTTAGTGATTGGAGGGTTGCTTGTGTACCAGGTGTTGTATAGGAAATACAGGCCGAGATTTTTTTCTGACGTTATCGGCCAGCCCCAGGTAACCGAGACCCTCAGAAATGAGATCAAAACGAACCGTCTTGCTCATGCATATCTGTTTACCGGATCGAGAGGTACAGGAAAAACCACCTGTTCAAAGATCCTCTCAAAGGCAGTCAATTGTCTTTCTCCTGTGGACGGTGATCCGTGTGGAGAATGCGAGATGTGCAGGGGACTTGACGACGGCAGTGTACTTGATGTGGTAGAAATAGATGCCGCAAGCAATAACGGTGTTGATGATATCAGAATGCTCCGTGAGGAAGCTGCCTTTACTCCGGCCAGCGCCAGATACAGAGTATATATCATCGATGAGGTGCATATGCTTTCTATAGGCGCTTTTAATGCCCTTCTCAAGACTCTTGAAGAACCGCCGCCTCATGTTCTGTTTATTCTTGCGACAACAGAGGTTCACAAGATACCTGCGACGATACTTTCGAGATGTCAGAGATTTGATTTTCATCGCATAGATCCTTCCGATATAGCCGACAGACTTGTTTATGTGTGTCAGCAGGAGGGAGTTGAAATAGAAAGAGATGCAGCTGTCCTTATTGCAGTAATAGCCGACGGCGCAATGAGAGATGCTTTGTCCCTGCTGGATCAGTGTATCGGAAAGGGTACAGAGATAACAGAAAAGATAGTCAGAGATACAGCCGGACTTGCTGATAAGAGCCATCTTATCGGTTTAACAGATGCGGTAGCAAAGAAAGACAGTGCTGCAGCAATTACTCTTATCGACAGCCTTTACCGTAATTCAAAGGATATGGCGAGACTGTGTGAAGAACTGACTGCTCATTTCCGGGAGCTTATGCTGATCAAAACGATGAAGGCGCCCAGAAATATAATTGTTATGTCTGAGGACGATTATGCTTCATCCGAGAAGCAGGCTAAAGAGCTGTCACTTGAAAAGATTGTGTCTACAATTGATATCCTGCAGACAGCAACTGAAAAAATGCTCAGAGGAGCAAACAGAAGGATTGAAATGGAACTTACAGCGATAAAGCTGTGTTCTGAAAAATCCGTTTCAAGAACAGATCCTGATCTGTCTTTGAGAATCGAAGGCATAGAGAAAGAGCTTGAGAGACTTAAAAGATCAGGAGTAAGTGATAATCAGGCATACATACCAAGCGCAGGAGTTACGTCACGCCAGATAATGCCTGCACAGCGCCCCAGCGCAGATAAAATGGAGGAGCTGAGAAAAAACGCTGTTCCTATGACGAACTGGCCGGAAGTTATTGATGAAATGAAAAACTACTCCCATACAGTTGCAGCGGGATTTGAAGGCAGCTCAGCTTATATTTCCGGAAAATATGTTCTTGTGGATTCCACGAATGATATATGCTTTGAGCTTCTCAGAAAGCAGAATCTGAGGGATAAAATGAGAGATTCTATAAAGAAGGTCACTGGTCAGGAATATAAACTGGGCAGATATTCGTATCCGGATGAGGTAGTAAAGGAAGATGCTCTTTCGGAATTAGTCAAGGATCTGAAATCGGCGGGAATACCTGTTGATGACAATAAATAAAACTAAATGGAGGATTAAAAAATGAAAGCAAGATTACCAAAAGGATATAGCAGCAAGGGAAATTCTACAAATATCCAGCAGCTGGCTCGTCAGGCACAGAAGATGCAGGAAGAAATGGATGAGGCAAGCAAGGATCTGGATGAGAAGGAATATTCGGCACAGGCAGGCGGCGGAGCTGTTACTGCCGTTGTAAAGGGAAGCCTTGAGGTTAAATCGCTTGAGATCAGCAAGGAAGTAGTTGATCCTGAGGATATAGATATGCTTTCCGATCTTGTGATCGCGGCAGTAAATGAAGCAATCCGCACAGCAAGAGAAGAGAAGGCTGAGGTAATGGATAAAATTTCCGGCGGCCTTAATGTTCCCGGATTATTCTGATCATGTCAGGGTATAGCATACCATCTCTTGAGAGGCTGATAGAACAATTTGAACGCTTGCCGAGTATCGGAAGAAAGTCTGCTACCCGGCTTGCATATCATATTCTGTCAATGAAAGACAGTGACGCCGAAAAATTTACAGATGCAATTACAGAAGCCAGAAAAACTATCAGATATTGCAGGATATGCTGTAATCTGACGGATCGTGAGGTCTGCAGGATCTGTACAGATGAAAAAAGAGACAGATCTGTTATTTGTGTTGTTCAGGATTTCAGAGACGTGCTGGCGTTTGAAAAGACAAGAAATATCAATGCCACATATCATGTTCTTCAGGGAGTGCTGTCACCGATGCATAGTGTTACTCCCGATCAGCTTCGTATCAAGGAGCTACTTGCAAGGCTTAAGGATAACGATGAGGTCAAGGAAGTGATAATGGCTCTTGATGGATCTGTTGAAGGCGAAGCAACAGCTATGTATCTCAGCAAGCTGATAAAGCCTCTGAATATTAAGGTCACAAGAATCGGATACGGCATACCTGTCGGCGCTGACCTTGAATATGCAGATGAAGTCACCTTGTCAAGATCGCTTGAAGCAAGAATGGAAATTTGAGGAATAATACAAGGAGGAAGCTTGAATGGCAAAGAAATCACCGGATAATACTATTGCTCAGAATAAAAAGGCTTATCATGATTACTTTGTTGTTGAAAGCTTTGAAGCAGGTATCGAACTTTGCGGCACAGAGGTCAAATCCCTGAGGCAGGGAAGAGTAAATCTGAAGGATGCCTGGTGTACTGTGGATGACGGAGAATTGTGGGTCAAGGGGATGCATATCAGCCCGTATGAGCAGGGTAATATATTTAACCGTGACCCTATGCGCGTCCGTCGTTTGCTGATGCATAAGAGAGAGATAATGAGGCTCTACGGCATTGTAAAGCAAGAAGGCTTTTCACTTATTCCCCTGGCACTTTATTTCAAAGGCTCAAGGGTAAAGCTGAAGCTGGGATTATGTAAAGGCAAAAAACTTTACGACAAACGCAGTGATATGGCTGCTAAAGCAGCAAAAAGAGACATCGAGAGAGCTGTAAAGGAAAGAAACAGACAGTAACTTTTTTAGTTGTTTATACTTTAATGTGGGAGCGTAATGGTTTCGACGGGGAGTGTGAGCATTGGTAAGCGAGCAGTGGCTTTGCGGAACCACTATAAAATCCGTAAATTTTTAAATAATAAACGACAACAAAAAAACTGTTGCCCTTGCCGCTTAATTAGGCAAGCGTTCGTTGCAGGATTACCACGGCCTGCATCGGGCGTCGATTAGTGGTGAACGTGAATACAGGACTGGCTCATCCTGTATCATGAATGAGAGTCTACCGAAGCGCAAAGCCTGCATATTGGCGCTGCGACGGGGGAATCCCAAATAATATGCTGCGCTCGGAGAAAGCCTTTGTAAGTGCTTCTCGGACAGGAGTTCGATTCTCCTCGCTTCCAGAAACGCCCCCCTCGCTTACGCTTGGGGGGCTCAAATAATAAATAATAGAGAATAAATAATAAATAAGAAAGAGTTCGATGGGGCGTTTCTGTATTATTATTTATTCTTTTTTATTTATTCTTTATTATTTAAAAAGGAAGTGACAAAATGATTAATGATAATGTACTATTAGAAAAGTCATTAAAATTTGCAACAAGAATAGTAAAGCTTTATCAATATCTTGTAAAAGAGAAAAAGGAGTCAATAATTTCAAAGCAAATAATCCGAAGCGAACATCTATTGGTGCAAACGCAAATGAAGCTGTTTATGGTGTAAGCCAAGCTGATTTCGTTTCTAAAATGCAGATTTCCTTGAAAGAAACAGCAGAAACAGAATATTGGCTCAGGCTGCTCGTTATGTCAGGATACATTGATGAAACACAAGGAAATTCAATGATAAACGATTGTCTTGAGATAAAGAGAATACTGATTGCTTCGTTGAAAACGGTAAAAGATAGGAAACAGTAATTGGATGAGTTCAAATCCAACAGTGGCTGACGAAAAATATCTTTTTCAGTACCTTGTGGAAACGCCCGTCACTTATGTGCCGGGGCTCAGAGAATAGTGAATGGTTAATGGTGAATATTTTATAGTAATGCGAGGGGCGTTTCTGTATTATTCGTCATTCTCTGTTCACTATTTTTTTATTCTCTGAAGAAAAAAGGAAATGTTTATGTATAGTGAAAGCCTGTTGTTGGAAAAATCATTAAAAAATGCCGCAAGAATAGTAAAGCTCTGTCAATATCTGTAAAAGAGAAAATAAAACAAATCGGAGACAGTTTCCATGTTTCAGAAAATATGAAATTCAAAGTTTCGCCAGTCATTCAAAGGCCAGCGAGACTTTTTCTTTTTAGTGGAAACAATAATAAACCCTGCAGTGCAGTCGGGAAAGTATGTAAAGATATTTTCAGCTGCTGTGCAGGGTGTTTTGTTTTCTGTTATATCGCGTCAATTTCACACCAATCATCCTTCATTATTGATTTTCCTACTAAAACAAGTTACTATTATTCAATAATTCATTTTTTTTGATGGTATATCCTCAATTGATACATATATTACTCAAAAAGTGAGATAATTTTATCCGATAATATCCTGTATGTTGTACTTATAGTATTATAATATAAAAACTATTCATAATATGAATAAACATTTGGGTTTAATGGCAGATATTTCCTTATAATTTAGTATTGTTTGTGTCAGACATACTTTATATATGTAGGAAATACTGTGAGATCACATATTCACAAATGGTCACAATTGTGTTAATTGTTTTTTACCCCGATATTCTGCATCGCTGATAGTGCTGCATTATATATTATTAATCCGGCAAAATATAAACCATTGTCGGAAAAAATTTCTTATGAAAGGGAGAATATGCCATGAAGAAAAAAACTATTAAGCGGATCCTCACTTTATCTGTAGCTGCGGCAGCGCTCACGACCCTTCCTGGTATGTCAGTATTTGCGGCGAATACTGTAATAACCAATGGAACATGGATAGGTTCAGATGCTGCAGGAGAGAATGCTGGTACAGCTGTACGTACCAATCATCTTATTACTGTGACTAATGTCCAGGACAGCGCATCAAATCTTGACGTTACAGCTTATCAGATCGTCAAGGGTAACTATAAGGACGGTAAGCTTACCGGATATTCTGTCTGCAATCCCGCAGATGTAAGTATTGCCAATATCGAAGCACCTACAGCCGCTGAGATAACGACTATAGCCGATAAGATCCGGGCAGATTCCACGACCCTCAAGGGTATCAAAATGACAAAGGGCACAGGAAATGACAGCAATAAGTATACAGCTACCGTTGAAGCCGGACTGTATATCGTTCTGGCAACAGGTGCTGATGCTTATGTCTACAACCCTGCTATCGTAGCTGTAAACATTGCCGATGCAAACGATATTGATAACGGCGGCACAGGTAATGACGGTCTGACAAAGCCTGTAGGTGATCCGGCTGCTCCGGTGGATTATACATCAGTTGATCTGGCTACCTACTGGAATATACCTTCCCAGGCATTCCTGAAATCCTCAACCACATCCTTTAATAAGGATATCGTAACTTCTCCGACTAATGTAGCTCCTGAGGATTCAGAGGGTGATATCGTAGCCAAGGGCGATCAGGTATATTTCAAACTGGATCAGATGACTATTCCTTCATATTCGGATGAATATGCAAAACCCGATGGAGTAAATGAAGAAGGTGTTATCTATAAGATAGATGACAAGCTGGACGGAAATTCCTTTGCCGGTATAAACGGCCTTACAGTAAAGACTGTTGTGGGCAATACAAAGACAGAAGTACCTGCAACATATGTTGATGATAAGGGAACTCCGGAGACTGACGATGATGTAAATGTAACCAACTTTACAGTGGTTTATAAAAATTCTGCCGGAGCAGTTGTGACCGGTGACGATATTGCAGCATCTGCTGTAACCTATACTATACGTTTTGCAGATGAATGGATCAGAGCTAACGCAGAAAAGGGAGTAGAGGTTACTTATTCCTCTTACCTTACAGAGAATGCATATGTAAATGGTACAGCAAATAAGTCAGTGGCAACACTTTCCTACACTGTAGACCCCAGCGATAATACAGGAGTAGAGGTACTTCGTGATTCCACATATCACTATACCTTTGAGATCGGCGGTCTTATCGACGCCAATGTTGACGGAAGCACCGGCGGAACGATCGACGGCGACGGATCTATCCACGGATATGAGATAGACAAGGTAACATCTGCTCTTGAGCAGGGCGAAGCATACACAGCCGATGGCACCACAGGCGAATATTCAAGCCAGCATGCCCTCGCAGGCGCTGAGTTTACCCTTTATGATGATGCCGGCTTTACAACCATTCATCAGATGAAGTCAAGAAATGCAACAACAGGCGCATGGGAAAGCTCAGATGCAGTCTATACTACTACTGCAGACGGTCATATCGTATTCTCAGGTCTTGATACAGGTACATATTATCTGAAGGAAACAAACGCTCCTGACGGATATACACTCAACGAACACGATTACAAAGTAGTTATAGAAGGAACTATCTCCGATGGAACAAATGTCGAAGAAGGCACTCTTACCGGATATTCCATCACCACATATGTCAAGGACGGCAATAACTGGACACAGCAGGGCTCCGCTGTTTATGCTATAACACCGGCAGTGACCAAGCCCGGCACAGATGCTACCAGCCTCGATCAGGACGTTGTTGTCAATACAATAATCACAACCGTCACTCCTGCCGAGGTTGTGGATACACAGCTTGCAGTTCTTCCTGCTACCGGCGGCGTAGGCACTATCATTATAACAGTAACAGCTGCAGCAGGTATGACCCTGTTCCTGACGATCTATCTTGTCAACCGTAAAAAAAGAAAGAACGACAAAGCGGATGATGAGAGCGCTGAATGAGAGTGAAGCAGGTATTCAAAGATAACCGAAAAGTGTGATAGCACTATGGCTAAGCAAAAGCGAAATAAGAAAGAGATATTGCGTAAAGTAATTTCCCTTGTCTCTATAATAGGGTTTCTGGGATGTACAGTTGTATTGATCTATCCTGTTGTCAGTGACCGATGGAACAGATACCGGGATATGCAGCTTATCACGGAATATAATGAGACAGTAAAGAATATGTCAGAAAAGGACTATTCAGAGCTGTTCAGAAAAGCGCAGGAATACAACGACTATCTCAGAAAGCAAAACCGTAATATTGTGACCGATGCCGAATACGAGCCTGATGATTATTATGAAACACTTCTTGATCCAAGCGGCAATGGAATGATGTGTTATGTTGAGATACCAAAGATAGACATAACCGAACCGGTCTACCATTATTCCACAGAGGTTTCTCTGGGCGCAGGGATCGGACACATACACGGTTCATCACTACCGACAGGAGGAGCCAATACACATTCTGTACTTACAGGTCACAGAGGACTTCCGAATCAGAAATTTTTTTCTGATCTGAATAAGCTCCAGACCGGAGATCATTTCTATATTCATATTCTGGGAAAGGTGCTTGCGTATAAGGTGTATAACATCCAGACCATACTTCCCACAGATGTGGATGCGCTGATGATCGAGGATAATAAGGATCTGGTAACACTTGTGACCTGTACTCCGTATGGAGTCAATACCCACAGACTTCTGGTGATGGGGGAAAGAGTACCGTATGATGACAGTAAAGTAGATGAAAACGGTCTTGTCACTGCTGAGAAGCACGCAGTGATTATCGATCCCTCAGTATGGGTGCTTGTCGGTTTTGCATTATTCCTGGTGATATTTGTTGCAGTTTCCGGAATACGGAAAAGAATGGAAAAAAACAAGGGTCAGCAGGAAGACAAAATAACGGATAAAAGGAGACGGTAGAATGAAAAAAAGATCCATTTTTCTTATAGGGATCATCATTATGCTTATCGTTCCCTTTACCTTTCCTATAGCAAGCGCTGCTCCGGACAATGAAAGCAGTAACAGTCTCAGGGTACATTATTTTGTTCAGATAAACGGTGTAAATGTAAGCCTGCCGGGAGCAGAGATAGGTATCTGCCGGGTAGCAGATCTTGAGATAGATCAGAGTGGAATAGCCACCTATACACTCTTACCTGAATATAAGGAGCTTAAAAAGTATCGTGACGGCAGGGACGTGACCTTTGACGGATTATCTGTCACAGAGTCAGTAGACCTTGCCGGAAGGCTCAGTAAATACGATCCCGAATCCGAATATATATCGGTAACGGGAGCAGACGGCAATGCATTTTTCGATAATGTTCCCAAGGGGATGTATCTTGTCAGGGAACTGAGTGCCGGCGGGAAAAGCGGAGAATACGAATTATTTGATCCGTATATAATTTCCGTGCCTCTGTATATGTCAGAAATCCAGCCGGCAGAGTGGATCAGTGACGTGATTTCGGAGCCGAAGACGGAGATCATAAAGAAACCGGAGCCTTCAGAGCCATCTGAACCTTCGGAACCATCTGAACCGTCAGAGCCGTCAGAACCTTCGGAACCCTCTGAACCATCTGAGCCGTCGGAGCCTTCAGAACCGTCAGAAGTATCTGAACCTTCAGAGCCGTCTGAGATAGAGAGGGAATCAGAACCATCAGAGTTATCAAAGCCTTCACAGCCGTCTGAGGAGTCCGAGCCTGAGCCGAGCGAGATATCAGAGCCTGATGAGCCCTTCAAGACAGGTTATTCCGGAATAATAATACTGATAATAACTCTTATTGCAGGAATATCATTTTTCCTGATATTCTATTTCAGTACAAAGAAAAGGGGGGAGAGCTGATATGAGAAAAATTTATGATATTACAAAGCGGATACTTTCAGTGCTTATTGCTATCATGGTGATTATGTCGGCTTTTTCTTCAGCTTTTGTTGTGGTAGTAAATGCGGATCCGGATGATCCGCAGAGCGGATCAACGCTTTCTATTGAAAGTATAAATGTAGTTCTGGAATACGGAGCCAGTAAGGTTGGTGACCAGTATATCTGGACTCCCCAAAACATAGATGCCGGGCACGCGTTTGTATACAGGATAGATTATGTATTCTCAGGTACTGGAGAGCTTAAGCCCGGGGAGATAAAGATAAAGATACCGAAGAGTATCCTTCACGACCGCAGCGGAGATTATGCAGACACGTATGAGCTTTCAGTTCCTCGCATAGACGAGGCGGAGGCGGATACGGACTATGCATACTACGAGGACGGAGATTATCTTTATATAGTAAACTGTATTGAATTGACAGCCGCTCAGGACGGATATTTTGAGTTTTCCTATTCAACCTCTGAGCTTACCTATGAGTATAAGGATAATGATCCGGATTTCTGCGATATCCCGGAGTGCAGCGTCACTCTCAGCAGAGAGGGAGAAAGTGATGTTTCCCAGACGATCTCTGCTCCCAAGGTCGGTATAGATACTTCGGCAAAGATAAGCAGTACATCCAAAAGCTACGACTATCGCCGTGCAACATCGTGGAATTCAAACTGGGGTGAAAAGCCGGCTGATGCAGATGATTATTATTATCTGTGCTGGACTGTATATACAACGTTTTCCGACTGTACTCAGCCCTTTGATTTCAAGCTTACTGACATACTCAGCGAGACAGAAAAGGACGGAGAGACTGTCAGTGAGATTGTGGGTTACAAGATGAGCGGAGCTTCCGGCTTCAGTGATACAAATACCGTATACGATCAGCGTCCTAACAGGATACTGTATAGCGATAATTCCAGTCTGTTGTATCGGTATGATTATGTTCTCACAAGACATAAGAAATCCGCATTCCCTGTGGATACTGACTTCAGTATCGAGAATAAGATCGTTGCAACGGTTACTCCCACAGATCTGGTCGACCCGGAAACGGAAGAGGAAGCTGTTGAGTCCTTTATAAATGTTCCGGCAAAATATAAAGCTCCTATTGGCTCCTACTGGTCAGAAAAATATGGATCCGGCAGATTGAATTATTCCCTTGATGACCTCAGGGACGGTGTGATCCATTATACAGACACTAATCTGTATTACAATGTGTATTTGTATTCCCAGGCATACCTGTGGACTCTTGAGGACGGAGCTTCGGTAACGGATGTAGACAAATTCGGAAAGAAAAAGGTGAAATTCGAGATCACCGACGACAAGTTTACCTTTAATGGTAATGATCGTCAGCTGACTAAGGATGATTATGAGATCCGGTCCGTTAGTTTCGATTACACATTTTATGATGCCGGATTTAACGAAGACGAGTTGGAATTCTATTCTAAGTCGCCGACTTATGCCGATGATGAGACTTTTGAGATAGATGCAAAATTCGGCGACAGTGACGAATTCGTCAGGATCGGACGGTATAATTTAAAAACCGGTCAGTCAGAGATCGAAAATGCATACAGAGATAAAGTCAGATCTATCGCTTCAAACAGGATAGTATTTGAGGATGACGCGCTTTGTACCGGTTACCGTATTACAACGGAAAATGTACATTATTATTCCAGGATAAACGCCTATCCCTATTGCCGCCTTAAAGGGTCTCCATATATCATTGAAAAAATTGGAAATCTGAATAAGGTTTACCTTACAAATACGGCAACGACAAAGTTGTTTTCAGGTGATACGGAGCTGTTCAGCAAGACATCCTCTGCAAAAGATATTATCGTGGGCGTCCAGAGGTACAGCTATATTTCTAAAACATCCACCTCCACCACAAACAATAAAGTCAAAAAGTATATTTCAAATAACTGGTCTGTCAATATGTATGAGAACATCGAAACAGAGGATGGCATCAGCAGAGTGGAACAGGAAACAGGCCGGTTCTATGATCTGCTTCCTATGGGCTGCGAGGTCTCTGAATCAACAGTCAGGGTTGTAAATCAGAATGGTCAGCTGCCTGTCAGCGCTTATAGTGTAAGCTTTACCCAGAACTATAATGATACCGGCAGGACTATGATGGTGGTGGATATAAAGGAAAGCGGCACGAGTTATACCCTTTATTATACTACTACATATTCATGGGATAATTTCAGGGATTATGGAAATGTACTTGATAACTCTGTTGCCTATGAAACCGGAAATGAAAACATCGCGTCCGGTTACCCGGATAACGGTGGAAATCTGACGCAAAAGGATCTTATGAAAGATCTCGACCCGGATACTGATGCAAAGAAATTTATTTATGCGCAGCATAAAAAGGTCGTGTCTGACCTGCTCACCACAGCGACAACAGGTCTTACCAAAAAGGTCGTTGCAAAGGGTGTGGATTCCACTTACTCTCTGGAAACAACGCTGGGCAATGATGCTCCGTATACCTATAAGCTGAGGCTTTCTACAAATGCTTCCAGCAGAGCGAGAAATATTTTCCTTTATGATTCTCTTGAAAATTACAAGCTGAACGGTACCTCCGGCGACTGGCAGGGTAAGCTCCTCAAGGTAGATGTTTCCCAGCCAAAAACAATGGGTATCAAGCCTGTGGTTTACTATTCTCCTATAGCAGATCTTGATCTTGCGGCAGATAATTACCGGAATTATTGTATCAGCGGCGAAACGGTCGACGGAAAATACCAGGTGTCCTTCAGTCAGTATGATTCCGGAGGCACAAAGATCTGGTATACGAAGAGTGAGATGGATGAATTCGGCGGAATTGCTGCGGCGAAGGCGATATGTGTTGACCTGAGCAAGGATACGAATGGAAATTATTATACCCTTGAATCAAATAAGTCTGTGGCTGTTGTTGTCAATATGCAGTCTCCGCCCACTGACAATACAGGCTCGGAGGATCCCTGCGCTATGAATAATGTCTACGGCTTCAATACGGTTGTAGGTGATTTCGGAAGCGAGGGCAACAACTTTATTTACCACAACTACACAAAGGTTCATTACCGTATCATGGGAGATGTGGGCATCTACAAGGCTGATTCCACAGATCTTTCCAAGCCCCTGAAGGATATCTGTTTTGTTCTGGAAGGCAAGTCTGATTACGGAACAAATGTCTATTCACTCCTTCCCACAGACAGTAACGGTACCATACTTTTCCGTAATATAGAAAAGGGCACATATAAGCTGTATGAGACAGAGGGAAGTATCGACTATCAGATGATAAAGGATAATATGACCGTTGTGATCGACGGAGACGGGATCGTCTCAATAGACGGCGCCTCATCTGTCACAAATACCTCTCCGGAACCCGAGGAGGGTAAATTCACAAACGGTTACTACACTATCCCGAATAAGCCCCGTGTACATACGGATATTGAATTCAACAAGAGAAACCTTGCAAAGAAGAAGCAGGGGGTAGAGGGTGTAAAATTCCGTCTCAGCGGTATGTCCTCATATGGAAACAATATCATTCTCTACGGTGTTTCGGACGAAACAGGCAAGGTAGTAATTTACAATGTCGAGCCTGGCACATATACTCTGGTGGAGACCGAAACTGTTGACGGAATGATGCTCAATGAAACTGATTATTCCGTCACGGTAGATAACAACGGTGAATTTACCATTAAAAATGCCCTTCAGGACAAGGACGGTTCATACGTCATCTACAACGAGCCTTATCACAAATTTACGCTGCAGAAAAGCGACTTCATCTCAGCAGATCCTCTCAGCGGTGCAAAGTTCAGGCTTACCGGTGTATCCGCCAGCGGTAAAAATGTGGATATCACCAAGACAAGCGGCTCAGACGGCAAGGTTACCTTTGACCGTCTCGAAAGCGGCACCTACACCCTGGTTGAGACAGACCCGCCGGATGGCTACTTCAAGGATGAAGAGAAGCACATTGTTTCTATCACGAAGGAGGATGCAGTCACCATTACCGGTCTGGAAAAGAATGACGCAGGCAATTTCGTGGTTGAAAACAAGAAGGACGGCACAGTGACCATCATCAAGAAATGGGAGGATGATAAGGACAACAGCGAGAGACCCACCCCGGTGGTGCATCTTTCGGTGCCTAAAAAATTGAATAGCGCAACATTCCTGGGAAGTCCGGATTACGATAATAATCGCAGCGCTCTTACTAGATACGTAGATAGAAATAGCGTTAATTCTTTTAAACATTCGGATACTGAACCCCCCGAAGGTACAGTTACCTTCCGTATGGATGATAAGACAACTGATTATCAGATTCTTGGTTGGTTTGACAACGGCACCGTCTATTGGTGGTCAGACGCTCAGGTAGCATATTTTCCGAAAAACTCAAGGTGCTTTTTTGCAGGTTTGAATCAAATTACAGCTATTGATTTTACCGGAACAAGCACTGTTAATGTAAAAAACATGTGTCGGATGTTTAATGAGTGCAGTAGTTTATCAAATCTTGATGTCAGCAGCTTTGATACCAGAAATGTTACGGATATGAGCGATATGTTCTATCAGTGTAAATTTACGACCATAGATCTCAGTAGCTTTGATACATCCAAGGTCAAAACAATGAAGGGTATGTTCTGTAGTTGTTCTAATATGACATCAATAGATCTTAGTAGCTTCGATACATCAAATGTCCTGGATATGAGCAATATGTTCTTGTTCTGTGGTGGTCTTACAAGTTTTGATGTCAGTTCAATTGATACGTCAAATGTAAGAAATATGAAGTATATGTTCGGATTCTGCTCTGGTCTGAAATCTCTTGATTTTAGTCATAATGATACTTCAAAAGTAATAAATATGAGCCAGATGTTTGATAGTTGCACTTCTCTTACAAGCATTGATCTAAACAATTTCAATACCTCAAGTGTTGCGGATATGAACAAAATGTTTTTTAATTGCAAGAAACTTGAAAGTATAGATCTAAGCAGCTTCAATACTAAGTGTTTGAGGAATATGAGTTATATGTTTGATTCTTGTTCCTCTCTCACAAGTATAAGCTTTGGAAATAATTTTATTACTTCATGTGTTACGAAGATGAGCTATATGTTTAATTACTGTAGTGTTTTATCAACTCTTGATCTCAGCAGTTTTGATACTTCGATTGTGAATAATATGAGCCATATGTTTAATGGCTGTTCAGGTCTGTCAAGTATCAACATTTCGAGCTTTGATACATCAAGCGTAACAGATATGAGTTTTATGTTTAGTGGGTGCAAAAGTCTTACAAATCTTTCCCTCGGAAACTTTGATACATCAAGCGTAACAACTATGAGCTATATGTTTAATGGCTGTTCAGGTCTGTCGAGTATCAACATTTCGAGCTTTGATACATCAAGCGTAACAGATATGAGTTATATGTTTTATTTATGCAAAAGTCTTACAAATCTTTCCCTCGGAAATTTTGATACATTAAGAGTGAACAATATGAGCAATATGTTCTATCAATGTATGGGACTATCATCTCTTGATCTGAGCAACTTTGATACTTCGAGTGTAACGAATATGTCATATATGTTTGCCCAATGTAGTGTTTTGGCTGATATAGACGTAAGCAGTTTTGATACTTCATCAGTGGGCAGATTTAGTAGTATGTTTCAAAATTGTAAAGCTTTGACTATTCTTGATCTGAGTAATTTTGATATTAATAATGCTAGATATATTGATTATATGTTTGCATTTTGTTCTGGTCTTACATCCCTTGATATCAGAAGCTTTGCTCCGGCGGATAATATTTCAAATAGTGCTCAGTTTATTTATGATTTCCAAAGATCAGCAACTGTATATATTTCCGATCTGTGGACTATGTCGACGTCATCTTGGAGTGTTAATAATGTTGTAAACGTTTCTGCTACTGAATATCATGATCCCGATGCTGCATACATAAATGGAAACCTGATGACATTTATATCTGGCAAAAAAAGTACTGTTCTTTCATTTGAGCAATTTGCAGGCTCAGATAGTGAAGCCCAGTCCATAATATCGGGAGGAACTGCAACTCGTATTGACGACCAACGAACTAACAAAGTTGCATATGCTTGGTATGATACAGATAACGATACAATTTATTGGTGGTCTGATGCCGTTTCAGTTTATTTACCGGAATCCTGTAAGAAATTATTCCAAAATTGTTCTAAGCTTATAAGTATTTCTTTCAGCGGACTTGACTCATCGAGAGTAAAAGATATGTCTTATTTGTTCTATTATTGTTCCAGTCTGACAAATCCTGATCTGGGTAACTTAGATACTTCAAGTGTTACAAATATGAGATATATGTTTTATGCCTGTACAGCTTTTTCTACCATTGATATAAGAGGTTTAGACCTCTCGAATGTTAAGAGAATGGACAATATGTTTGCTAACTGTACAGCCTCGACTGACATTTATTTGAGCGGCTTAAATCTCTCGAATGTTAAGAGAATGGACTATATGTTTGCTAACTGTAACGCTTTGACTGGTCTTGATCTGAGTGGCTTAGACCTCTCAAATGTTGAGAGAATGAACTGTATGTTTGACTCATGTAAGGCTTTGACCAGTCTTGATATGAGCAGCCATAATATTTCAAATGTCAGGGATATGACCAGTATGTTTGGTAGCTGTATTGCTCTCACAAGTATTGATTTCAGCGGACAGGATTTATCAAATGTAAAATACATGGATACTATGTTTGTTGGTTGTAAAGCATTAACTACGGTTGATTTTAGTGGCTCCGATTTATCAAGCGTTAAGAGTATGTATAGAATTTTTTACGACCTCGATGCTCTGAAAACCGTTGATTTCAGCAACGTTGATACTTCAAATTTGATTAGTATGTATTATATGTTTTACTCTTGCAATTATATGACATCCCTGAATATGACAGGATTTGATACCCCAAAAGTAAAGACGATGGAGTGGGCGTTTTTTGGCTGCTGGGGATTGCAGACACTTGATGTCAGTACCTTCGATACATCAAATGTCACAAATATGTATTCAGTATTTTATGCATGTGAAAATCTGCAAACGCTTGATGTAAGTGGTTTCGATACATCACATGTAACAACTATGAACGGATTATTTGGTCAATGCAGAAAATTGTCCGTTCTTGATGTAAGTGGCTTTGATACTTCAAAAGTAACAGATATGAGCCAAATGTTTTATAGATGTCTTGAGGTAAAGACCCTTGATGTTACTAATTTTGATACATCGAGTGTAACCACTATGGAGTATATGTTTCAGCAATGCGGAGCAACAGAAATTGATGTCAGCGGATTTGATACTTCCAAAGTGACAAATATGGCGCAAATGTTCTATTTATTAAATGTCGACAGCTTGGATCTTAGTAGCTTTGATACTACAAATGTGACAAAAATGCATCAAATGTTCCTAGGTAGTTCTGGAATAAAAAATCTGAATTTGAGCAGTTTCGACACAACAAATGTAACCATTATGAGTGAAATGTTCAAAGGTTGTTCTGGGTTGACAACTCTTGATCTCAGTAGTTTTGGTATTTCTAATGTTAATAGTATCTATAATATGTTTGAAGGCTGCTCCGGTCTGACATCTCTTGATTTAAGTGGTTTTGAAAACTATAATAATATCTCATTAAATAGTATGTTTAAAAACTGTTATAATCTGACTTCACTTGATGTTACTGGTTTTGATACCTCTGGCATGACGAGTATGTCAAATCTGTTTTATAACTGTTCAAAACTAACGGAGCTAGATTTGAGTAACTTTAATATATCCACAACCACTGATATGTCATTTATGCTCTATAATTGCACAGCTCTCAAAACTATTTACGTATCAAAGCTTTGGAAAACTGAAAATGTTTCTTCCTCCTATAAAATGTTTGATCAATGTTTTGCTATTGTAGGCGAAAAAGGAACAACCTACAATACCAGTTACACAGACAAAACCTATGCCCGTGTGGATGACCCAGGAAATAATGCCCCCGGATATCTTACACTGAAAACGGACGATAAATATGTCCACTACATCTCCGACACCACCCAGCCCCAGGGACTGAGGATGGAGGACGGAAGCGATGTGGGGAACGCCCGGTGTATACTGGACAAGGACGCAGGTAATAACACTTGGAAATATACCTTTACTGGCATAGACGACACCGTGAGCTATATCGTCTGGGAGGAGGATCTGGACGGCTACACCGGAAACGCAACAGAGGCTGCCCCCGGCGAGGTAGTAGAGGGAAGCTTTACCATAACAAATGTTTCCCCCAGCGCCCCGAAATATGGAGGACTGAAGATCAATAAGCTGCTCTCAGCCGCTCCCGGAGAAGCGATACTTGCCGACGATATGGCGCTGAGCTTCGTATTTGACATTACCCTTAAGGACGAAAACGGCGAACCGGTTTCCGGCGTATATACCTTCGGGGATATACCCTTCACAGACGGCAAGGCAACGATAACAATTCTGCCGGATGATGAAAACGACAACGGCTTGACCCTGACGGGTATTCCGGAAAACTGGAGCTATACCATCACAGAACAGCGGACAGACGGCTATGAGCTGACAGTTCATCAGAACGATTCCGGGTCGATCACCGCCGATGCTACAGCTGAGGCTGTATTCACAAACGAAAAGCAGCCCCCGCCAGTGATCCCCAAAGCCGATGTGGCGCTGAAGAAGCTTGTCACAGGAAACCACGAGACGATAGACGACAGCTTCACCTTCACAGTAGCCCTCAGCGGACTGGAGGCAAATCAGACTTATCTGTATGAGAAACCGGACAGCACCACAGCAGAGTTTACAGCAGACAGAACAGGCAACAAAGACCTGACGCTGAGGCTGTCCTCGGATCAGACAATCATTCTGAAGGATCTTCCCGATAAAGCGACCTACCGCATTACCGAGGCTGCCGGAGATTATGTGTCCTCGTATTCAGTAGTTGACGCCAGGAATCTTGAACTTATCAAACAGTCCTCCGGGGCAAATTCACAGCCCGGCAAAGCTCTTTCAACTGATACCGAGACAGTAAATGCCAGTGATGATCCCGACAAGACAGAGGAGGTCACAGTAACCTTTACCAACCGCATTGACAAGACCCAGGATCTTAAGCTCAGAAAGGTTATAAGCCCGTCCTCCGGCGCAAATACCGATCCCTTTGATTTCATAGTTACCCTTAGAGGTCTCCAGCCTGAAATGAATATCAGGATGAATGATGAATATATTCAGGCAGACAGCTCAGGTATTATTGAAGTCCGGTTTGTAATGACAGATAATAAAGAGGTCATCTTCCACGATCTTCCTGTAAAGAGCACATACAAGATCACAGAGCAGGCATCATCCTATGTTGCCTCATATCTTATCACTGACAGTAAAAACCTTGGAAAGATAGTCAGAGCCTCCGACTCCAATGGCACAGAATCAGAAAAAGAGCTGTCTACCTCCACCGAAACAGTGGATCAGGGAGAAGATGTGACAGTGACCTTCACAAACAGAAAGCTGGATCACGATCTGAGTATCTCCAAAATAGTAGATATGTCCTACGGCGATGTCACACAGGTTGATTACAAGACAAGAAAATTCAATTTTGAAGTCAGCCTCAAAAACCTTACCGTAAACAAGACATATACTATCTCCCGCACCTCGACCGATATGACAGGCTCCGTTGATGAGACCTTCAGACCCGAAGCATCGGATCATTCTTTACAGATAGAGCTTACAGACGGTGAGACCGTCACCCTGCGAAATCTCGAAGAGGGTGTTCTCTATACCGTTACAGAGCTTTATGACGACACTGCCCCGAATGCAGTAAATTATCTCCCGTCATACATCATCCATTCAAACGATGAAGCTGTAATAGCAAAGACTAACGATTCAAAGCCCAGACCCGGAGAATTATCCACATCCCAGGAAACAGTGGATCAGACCGACCTGGATGTAAATATTGTATTCACCAATACATATATTTTCGATCCGTATGTTCTCCCGGAATCAGGCTTTGAGGATCACCGGATGATACTGATAGCAGCCTTTGCCGGAATGGTTATTTTCGCAGCGCTGTTCATTTTATCCCGGAAAACCCTTAAAAGGGAAAGATAAGCTTTATCCGATAAGATACCGACAATATTTACCATAAAAAGATCCCCGGCACCTTTTGCGGCAGCCGGGGATCTTTTGTCAACTAAATCGATAATAGATATGGCTGTCGCTCCTATTATAGTAAGCTTGTGTTTGACGATAGTACTTACGGTTTTAGATTATCATAAACACAAAAGCAGGAGCTCAGTACCGGGAGAGTGATATACTGGAAGTCAGAATATACCAGCCGCGTATAGCAGCCCGTAAGGGGTGCGGCGGCGGAGGGTGGGAGTATTGTCTGAGGTACTGCGCGCCTGATGCCGCGCGACGAAAGTATATGTACGCACTAAAGAGCGAGTGCAAACGAGCGATTACGCGAATTGCTCAGTGCGAGCACGCACCGCGAACACGGGTGCAGCGTCACGCTGCAAAATGTATAATTATGGAAAATATTGCATTTTGTATTTTTATATAGTATAATAATAAAGAATTTATTTTAAGGAGTAATATAACTATGAATATTGCACGAAAAATATTAACAACATTGTTGATTTCTGCCGTTGTATCCGTTCCGGTACTTGGAACAGTCTGCGGTACAGAAGTTAATGCTGCTGCCGATAGTACAGTATCTTCCGTACAGCCCGGAAATGACGTGGTAAGTCTTAGTTTTGTCAATTATAAGGGCAGCGAAGCTCAGCCGAAGCAGGGAGCAGATAAATTTGATCCCTCAACAAATACGAGGCGAGTCAGACTTGCTGTGAGCACACTCGTTAAATTCAGCCGCCCGGAAAGCGCAGCCAGCAGTGATACCTACAGATATTTTTATTCCGATCCAGACCACAAGGATGGGTTTTATCTTTCTGGCTACAGAAAATCTGCAGATTTTTCCCTGAAGCCCTCAAAGCCGGGAATATACACTGTGGTTGCAGAATCAAAGACTTCATCAGGCACAAGGAGCTGTAAATACATATTTGATTTCAGAGAAAGCCCGCAAAAGTGCACTTTTACTGATGATTTCGGTGTGGGGGATAATCTCACTGCGTATACAGATGATACATTTGTCATCTATATGAAGAAGGGCAGCATTTATTATAACGCCTCTTCCGATACTGATGTTTTTACAGTTATCAGACCCAGCAGTAATCTTCTTTCACTTACTCCGAAAAAGCCGGGAACAGCCAGCCTGTTTGTCATTACCGGTTCGGGTATGCTCAAGACCTTCAAGGTCACAGTAAAAAACAGACCTCTTGTAGATCTCGCTTCCCTCAAAAACAAGACCTATAAGACATATATGAATTGCACCCTGAATATTCCTCATGTGAATGGTATGACCTACAGCTCATCGGATACATCAAAGGTAACAGTTTCCGATAAGGGAGTAATAAAGGGCATAAATACAGGAACTGCGAATGTAAAGGTTTCCTACGGGGGAGAATCGGTGCTTCTTCCGGTCACTGTCTCCTCGTCATATTCGCTGAAAACCACCTGGAAGTCCATAAATGTCGGAAGCACATTTTCCATTGTCCCTGTTTCAGGTACAGATAAAAGTAAGTCATATACATATTCTTCCGGGGATAAATCAATAGCGACAGTATCCTCTGCCGGTGTGATAAAGGGTATCAAGCCGGGAGCAGTGCTTATAACAGTAAAAAATAATCTTGGAGAGCAAAAGGTATTCAAGGCGTTTGTCAATACAACCACCGTCAGTATCAGTGATAAGGAGCTTGTTCTGAAGGTAGGTGAGACCAGGACACTGACTGCAAAGCTGGATGCCGGCAGTGTCACAAAATATTCCTTTATATCCGATAACGTGAAGGTTGCTTCGGTATCAACGTCGGGCGTATTAAAGGCAGCTTCTGTTGGTACAGCAAAGGTTACGGTAAAGACGAATAATGGTCTGACAGATTCCTGTAATGTGATAGTAACAGATATGCCTGACAGTACAACAGTTAAATACGGTTCCAATATCCCCACTGTTCATGTGGGGAGAACTGTAAAATTCAGCATTAATGCATCAGATCCCAAATATAACAGCCTTATCAAGGTAAGAACATCCAACAGTAAGGTCGTAAAAGTCTCATACAGCAACGGAGTCTGCACTGTAACAGGAACAGGCACAGGCAAGGCTTATGTTACTGCTACGCTTCCTAATGGAAAACAAAACAGCGGAATGGTTTATTGTATCGGAAACTACGACGATTACAGGACAACCTATGCAGTAGAAAAAGGAATAGATGTTTCCTGTTTCAATTCAAAGGTGGATTTCAATGCTCTCAAAAAAGACGGGTTCAGCTATGTAATAATCAGAGCCGGCTTTGGAAATTATATTTTCCAGAAGGATAGTATGTTTGAGACTCATATTCAGGGCGCGATCAATGCAGGACTCGGAATCGGCATATATTATTTCAGCTATTCATTAGATACAGATGGTGCGAAAAACGAAGCTGCTATCTGCAATAAGATAATATCAAAATACAGAAAATACATAACCCACGGAGTTTATTTTGATTATGAAGACGACAGTATAAGCTATGCAACAAGACGCTGCTATGCAGTAAATAAAAAGAATGTTACAAACATTACCGCCGCATTCTGCAGCGAGATCGAAAGATACGGATATGTTGCCGGGGTATATCAGAACAGGTCATACACAGAGCAGTATCTGGAGCTTTCAAAGCTTTCCGACTATCTTTTCTGGTATGCAGCGCCGGAAGCAACCAGCTTCCCGTTTGATATGGATATGTGGCAATACACCTTTACAGCACATCCGAAGGGTACTCAGGGAGATACAGATGGTGATAAGCTTTTTACTACAATCTTCAATGTACTGAAAAAACTATAATACAGAATAAAACCACCCATTGTCGGGTGGTTTTGTTATATCATATTTAAAAAAATCAAAGCTTATACTAATATTAGATAAGATATTAAAGTGTTCTATTGAATATTAGTATTAGTAAGGCTTTTGTGTGGGCTGCGGCACGAGAGTAATATCACGTACGGCCGGGTAAATGGTATGAGCGACAACAAGACACAGATAGCACAGGTACTGTGTGACAGGCAATTCCCGGAGCCACTGACAACCTCTATTCTGTCATATCATCGGTGTCAATAATACCCTCAAATACCTTTGTTGCAGAGCCTTCCATAAAGACTGTTCCGTCCTTTTTATAGGTATCTGTAAGTATTCCGCCGCGAAGATGAACATTTACCGGAGTATCATAATCAGCAAAACCATTCAGTACACAGGCAGCAACAGCTGCACATGAGCCGGTACCGCAGGCAAGTGTTTCGCCGGAGCCTCTTTCCCAGACTCTCATTTCAATATTGTTTCTGTCAATGATCCTGATAAATTCAGTATTTACCCTGTCAGGGAAAAGGGGATGGTTTTCAAAAGCTGGGCCGATTTTTTCGATATCCAGTCCTTTCACATCATCCATAAAAATAACACAGTGAGGATTACCCATTGATACAGCGGTTGCAAGGTAATTCTTTCCGTCAACGATTACAGGCTTATTTATAAAGCTTTCACCCTCATATTTCATTGGTATCTTTTCCGGCTCAAGTATAGCTTTTCCCATATTGACCCTTGCGCTTATGAATTTATCATTTTTGCTTTTAATATCAATTGTTTTGATACCGCTTTTCGTTTCTATTGTAAGTACATCCTTATGGGCGATGTTATTATCATATATAAACTTTGAAACACATCTGATAGCGTTTCCGCACATCATACCCTCTGAACCGTCGAGATTGAACATTCTCATTTTTGCATCTGCGATTTCAGAAGGGCATATAAGCACCAGACCGTCTCCGCCGATCCCTTTGTGTCTGTCCGAGAGCAGTATACTGACAGCGCAGGGATCATCTACCCTTTCTTCAAAGCAGTTGATATAGACATAGTCATTTCCTGCGCCGTGCATTTTTGTGAATTTATAGATCATATTAATACCTCCTGATGATTTACTGACCTAATTATATCAGATTATTTCCCTGTTTACAATATTCTCTCCGGGGCAGCGTCGACGCTGCCGCACTTCTTTAGTGTAAAATGGTTCTGATAAAAACAGGCGCACGCTATCAGAAGATTGAAAAGCCATAAGTCAAAGTAAACCAGCCGCAAGAAGAAGCCCGTAAGGGCTGCGGCGGCGAGGGGTGGGGGCATTGTCTGAGGCGGTGAGCGCCGGATGCCGCGGCACAAGAGTATAAGTACACACGACCGAGCGAATGGAATGAGCGATAACGCGAACACGGGTGCAGCGTCACGCTGCCG
>CAMVQZ010000017.1 GCA_947169745.1 uncultured Clostridia bacterium | reverse complement strand
GCTTGTGCCAGACTCAAGGCTGTTTGATTTTTCCCAGAACTACTTGACACTATCTCTACCGCATAGGAAGCAGTCAGAAGATTACTTTGAGAAATATGAATGTCAGCAGCAATACCGCAGAGGAAAAGGGCGGCGGAATGTTTGTCGATTATGCTGTTGAGCTTGATCTTGAAGGCAGTACAATAGATTCAAACGAAGCAAAAAATGGTGCGGGCATAAGCTTTGCAAACACAGCCAGGCTGAGTGTGGATGCATCAAGCTCTGTCAGCGGTAACACAGCTCAGTCAAGCGGCGGCGGAGTATATTTCACATCAGCGGCTTCATATAAAGGATCGACCCTGCTTCTCTCAGGTAAAATAGACGACAACAAGGTTGTTTCGGGTAACGGCGGCGGAGTTTATTTTCTTAATGTCACTCCGAGCACAAAGCATACCGTCACATTAAGCTCGGGCAGCATAAGCGGGAATACCTGCAGCGGCAACGGCGGCGGTATTTATATGTTCAACAAGACCAACTTTACAGCAACAGGCTCAGAGATCGAAAAAAATTCAGCCGGAAATTACGGCGGCGGAATATATATGGAAGGCGGACAAAGCGGGGCAAACAGATCAAGCTTTGAAATGAACAACACCTCCCTGAGCGAAAATACCCTTACCTCTGAGACAGCCACAAGGTACGGCGCAGGTGTATTTTTCGGAAGCTCTATCACAGTTGACCTGAATTCCGGAAATATTGACAAAAACACCGGTGCGCGGTACGGCTCGGGTATTTATACAAGCTCCAGCTGCGTGGTTTCGATAAAGGACGGAATGTATATCCGCGAAAACGAGACCTTTATGACAAATGCGGATACTTACGGCTCCGGTATGTATCTCAGCGGTTCCACACTTGATATGACCGGAGGCGAGATCAGCGGCAACACAACCACCTATACCTGTAACGGCGGCGGAATGTACCTTAGCGGCGGAACAGCCACAATAACAGGCGGCGAGATTATCAATAATATCTCAAAGGGCAACGGCGGCGGCGTCTATATGCACACCACAAGACTTGAGATCGGCGGCACTGCCCATATCGCATCGAATCAGACTTTAGTTAACAGCAACGGCGGCGGGGTTTACTGCTATCAGGGACAACTCGAGCTTTACGGAAACTGCCTGATCGAAAATAACAACGGTTACTCCGGCGGCGGTGTTTCAACAACCCAGAACTGTACTGTTGAAATAAGAGAAAATGCCCAGATATCAGGTAATACCGCAAGAAATGTGGGCGGCGGTCTTATGAATACCGGAGTAAACGCACAGCTGCTGATGAAAGGCGGAAAAATAAGTGACAACAAAGCAAGTAATGTCGGCGGAGGACTATATTTTGAAAACCGCAAGACGCTGACGAAAAGATTCAGGCTGACAGGCGGCGAGATCAGCGGCAACTCAGCATCAAGCGGCGGCGGAGTGTACTTTGCCCGCACAGGAGGAAACGATTCCGATGGCAAACCTCTGCCCGGCTCGTCACTTGAAATATCAACAGATATGCTAATTACCGGAAATAAAGCGGTAAACTACGGCGGCGGAGTGTATGTTTCCGACTGCACAAGGCTTGAGCTTTATGAGGGCGGCAGGATAATCAATAATACTGCCCAGTCTCAGGGCGGCGGTATTTATGTCAGCGGAAATGCGTATTACTATCGCAATTATATGAATGCAAAGGACGCCACAGACGGAAAGGAGTATTCCCTTGAGGTGGCAGGCGGTGAGCTTTACGGCAACCTTGCAAATACGGGACGAGATATTTACGTTTATGAAAGCGTCTCAAATGCCAACCAGTATAAGCCGCCGTATATATCTGCTGTAAAGGCGTCACAGATGGACGGCACACCTTCGGCAGCGTACTGGATAGACGAAACAAACAACCAAAACCTCAGCACGGCTCTTGACAATAAGTCCAAAGTAGATGCAGGTCCTTCTCCGAATTACAGCGCATATACCTTCAACTCCCCGGAGGATGCCACAGCTCAGATACAAAATATCACATATCCGACAGTTCAGGCTGCGGTAGATGCGGTGCAAAGCGGCAGCGCACCTTCGTCAGAAATAATCCTGATAAAATCTCATCGTGAAACAGTTGAAATACCGCAGGATGTCAGCGTAAGTCTTGATCTGAATGGTCTTAAGCTGTACGGAGAATACAAAAGCGTAGTGACAATAGCTCAGGGCGGCTCACTCACGCTTAAGGACAGTGTCGGCGGCGGCGCGGTATCAGACGGTAAATCCACAAAGATAAACAACAATATGTACGGCGGAGGCTTCTATGTAAAGGGTACGCTTAAAATGGAGGGCGGCACCATTAGCTCCAATATTGCAAGATACGGAGAGGCTGTATATGTTGACGGCGGAACCTTTGAGATGAGCGGCGGTGTTATAGAGAATAATATAAACCCCTCTGATCCGAGTACTGTAATGGTTGCAAACGGCGTGCTTAAGGTGGACGGTGCGCTTGTCAGAAACAACCAGGGCAGAGCCTTCCACCTTACGGGATCCACAACTGCAGAAATAAAGAACACTACAGTTACCGGGCAGAGCACCTTTAACGCAATGGCGGTATATTCTGCGTGCAGCGGAGGGGTCTATATCGAGGACTGTGATTTTGAAAATAACAACAGCACAACAAACGGCGGAGTGATCCACATACAAAGCAATTCCACAGTCTATGTGAAAAATACGCTCGTAAAGAATAATACCTCCACAAACGGCTCGGGTATATATGTTGACTACGGCAGGGCTCACCTTGACGGTGTTACAGTTACCGAGAACACAGCCTCAAACGGAGGCGGCGGAGTGATTGTCGGTACAAGCGGATTGCTTTATATGAAGGACTCAAAGATATACAACAACTTTGCCGGCTCATATGCGAATGATATTCTCCTTTATACAAACGCATATTACATAAACGAATCAGGCACTGAGTCTGATCACAGATCGGTAGAAAACTTCGGTCTGGATGATTATAACTGCTGGCTTGATGAGATATCCGGAACAATCTTTGTCAATGATAAAAACGACTATGCAGGTTCAAGCATAGATTATAAAAATGTCAGCGACGAAATGCTCAATCCTGCTAACGACAGGACACGCACTACCGTCTATCTGACTGCAACTATGGCTCCCTCCGACGGCAATGTGTCAGCCGAGATAGTTGATACCGGCGTTCAGTATCCGACCCTTGCCTCGGCAGTTCATGCTGCAGCTGCCCGCAACGATGAAGTTACAGTAAAGCTTCTTAAGGATGTTACCGAAAAGGTCAGCGTCAGCCCCTCTGACGCAGATATCACATTGGACTTCAACGGTCATACTGTGACATCTCCCCTGGGTACATCCAGAGTATTCTTCATAAACTGCAGTAAGATAAGGTTTATGGACAGTGCAGGCGGAGGAAAGCTGCTGCCTCCAGCACAGTCAGAGTCTTCAGACAAGCAGCCTCGCGCGATATATATTTCCGGCGGCAATCTCACTATAGATGATATCGAGATCTCCGGCTTTAATTACAAGGGAAGCGGCGGTGCTATATACTGTGAGCCGGGCGCGAGCTACAACAGCGTTTATTACAGTTCACAGATACATATCCACAGCGGTACTATCAAGAACAACAAGGCAAGTGCTCAGGGTGGTGCAATATATCTCACTACCCAGGCAAACAGCAGGACTGTCTTTGAGATGACCGGCGGCACCCTGTACGGAAATGAAGCAAATGACGGCGGAGCGGTTTACCTTAACTGCAACACTGTCTACGACTATACGACCATAACGATAAGCGGCGGTACATTTGAAAAGAACAGTGCAGCAGGCACCGGCGGCGCGATAAAATATGAGGGTTCATCCTCGACCTCTGCAGCTGACCGTATGAACGATATGGATCAGATCACGATATACGGATGTACCTTCAAGGAAAACAGCGCATATAATTACGGTGCAATACACTTTACCAGGGCAATTAATAAGAACCACGAATTCATCCTGGGAGATGACAGCGTAAAGACAGTTTTTGACGGAAATGAAGCACAGAATGAGTACGGTGTCGGTTATATTTACACCGACAGGGAAATAGCTACACGTAAGGGACTCGGAATAGTGACGAAGAATGTGGAGCTGAAAAACAATACCTCAGGCGGCAGCAATTCTGCCCTGGGTCTCAGCTGTGCATGGATCAGCGTCAAAGACTATGAGGTTCATGACAATATAAGCCGGGGCACGAATTCATCGCTTAATGTAACTGCCGGAAAGCTGCTGGTTGAGGACTGCAGCTTTTACAGCAATACCGCAAGGACTACCTGCTCAGGACTGCTTATATCAAGCCCGGGAGCTGCCGTTTCGGAGGGTGATAAGATAGTCAGAAACTGCACCTTCCACGATAACACAGCAAGCTCGGGGGCGTCCCTCTGGAACAGCTGCCTGTATTCGTTAACTATCGAGGACTGCGAGTTCTATAATAACCTCGCGAAGGATAACGGGACTGTAATGCTGTATGGTTACGGAACAAGGACGATAACCTTTGATAATGTTAACATACACGACAACAGAGCCCTGAACTACGGCGGAGCAATCGCTGGAAATAATTTCAGAAGTGCGACTGTAAATATCATAAATTCCACCATCAAAAGCAATACCTCAGGAGCAAGAGGCGGCGCTATATATAATGAAACGGCAGGCACTACAATGATTATCGGAGAGGGCACTGTCATTTCTGATAACAGATGCACAGCAGGTTCCGGCGGTGGAATATGGAGCTATCATCAGAATCTGATAATAGACGGCGGAAAGATAACACGAAATTACGCTGCAGGCGGCGGTGGAGGCGTATTGTGGTACAGTCTCACTGCAGGAGCTTATTTTGAAATAAGAAGCGGTGAAATAAGCGAAAACCACAGCACTTCTTCTGGCGGAGGTCTTTACGGCTCAGGCTACATACAGAATTCCACAATCGAAAGCAATCCCCCGCATATTGAGCTTACCGGAGGTAAGATCATTAATAACACATCTGAAGGCAACGGCGGCGGAGTATTCTTCACAGGAGGAAACAATACCTATAAGCCGCAGCCAAGGAATATAACGGGAACTCTCATAAAAGGCAACCATGCATCTGGCAGCGGCGGCGGAGTATACAATGACAATTATTCCAGCAATACCATAATGAACGGCAATGCGACTATCACAGAAAACACAGCCGGATCCTGTGGTGGCGGCGTATATACTGCATATGCAAGGACTGTGTTTGAGCTGCAGTCGGGTAAGCTTTACGGCAACCACGCTTCTCTTGGAAATGACGCGTACATTTCATATCACAGCGGAACAAGAAACTCAAACCTGTTCCTGATAAAGGCGTCGGATATGTTTGATGCTACCGAAAACTATAGAGGTATCGGCTGGATGGATGAGAGCACCGGTGCGGTAAATACAAGCATAATAAAGCTCAGACCACTTGGACGTGATTATGCATATACTCTCAGCTACCGTGTAGCAAACAAGATAGTTGCAGTGTATAACAATACCGAATATGAGACTCTGCAGGACGCCATAGACGCTGTTACTGCAAACGAAAATATGGGCGAGGTGACCCTTGTAGATGATACGACAGAATCTGTTTCGGTTCCGTCCGGCACGACAGTCAGGCTGAACCTGAACGGTCACAAAATAACCGGCGGCGGTACTTCGCCCATAACGAACCGCGGACAGCTGATTATTTTTGACAGCAAAAAGACCGTCACGGTGGGAGAAAATACGTATTCTCAGGGTGATGGCACAGGAACTATCACAGGAAGCGCTGCAATAAGCGGAGGCGGAATAAGCATAAAGAGCGGCAGGGTGGAGATGCTCAGCGGATCGGTGAGCGGCTGTATATCAGGAGGCAACAAGGATAACAGAAGCTACGGAGGAGCAGTGGCTATAGAAGGCGGAGAATTTGTACTGCGCGGCGGTACGATAGAAAACAATGTTGCCCGATATGGCTCTGCAGTGCTTGTAAAGTCTTCCTCGGGAGTATTTTCGATGTACGGCGGCAGCATAACAAACAACAGATCCCTTGAAAGCGGGAACAGCGCCGCAAACGGTGCTGGTGCGGTATATAATTTCGGCGGAGCAGTCAATATATACGGCGGTACCATCACCCAGAATACCGCATATCAGGGCGCCGGTATTTACAACTACAGCGGAAGAACAAATGTTACCGGTACGGATCAGGGCTCTGCTCCGGTTATTTCCGATAATACTGCAGGCCATAGCGGAGGCGGTATATATGTAAACGTCGGTACCCTTACAACAAGCAATGCAAGGATAACAGACAATAAAACCACCTATGCCAAGGATGCTTCGGTCTATGCAGCGGACAGGCTGATGATTTCCTCGGGCGGCGGAATACTCGTCTATCAGGCAACAGCAAATATCGGCGACGGCACGGTCATTACCGGAAATAAGGCGGTCAGGGGAGGCGCCATATATCAGTGGCGCGGAAGTGTTTCTATCAGCGGCGACAGTACTGTCATTACAAACAATACCGCACAGCTTGGCGGCGGCTGCGCACAATCTCCTCTCCCCGGAAATAACAGCACCGTAATGACGCTGAGCGACGGCGCGTCGGTCTACGGCAATAAATCTACCCGGACAGCGGCAGGAAATGACTTCTACTCTGCATGGGAGGGAACTAATACCTACAACCAGCAGCTGGGAAATTCGGCTCAGAATACCCCAATGCTTAACCTTATCGCTGCTGCGTCGATGCACGCAGGAAACCTGTACAATGTATGGAAAAACGATAACTACAGCGGTACAAGCCGCACAGGTACGGATCTTGTTTCCGGACAGTTTGTAACGGCTGAGGTTAATTTGGGCAACAACATACAGATTACAGCTGCGTATTACAAGACAGATGTAGCCTCAATGCTTGACAGCGATTTTGCTATCAAGAGTCTGAGTGTACAATCTATAACAGACGGTACAAAATATTTTGACAACGGTACAAGAGAATCCGGAGTTTTTCTTGCGGATTCCTCAGCCGAAGAAAAGACAGCAAAGATGCTTCTGGATGAGGGGTTGGCTGAATATGCTGATGAGACCTATACGATAAACAGCGAGGCAAAGCATTACATCCGATATGGGGGAAAGCTGTATCAGCAGAATCAGGCTGTAAGCTGGCAGAGCGGAAACGACTCTTCGGAATTCAACCATATTGTGCGAAGCTATGACACGATAGCATATAAACTGGGCTATTCCTTTGAAGGCGATCCGAAGCAGACGGAATACACGAGAGATTATAACTGTCAGATCAAGCTCAGAGTGACTCTTAAGGGCGATGTTGACCAGGCTGTGCTCAGCGCCCCGGACCTTATGAACAAGAGCACTGTGACAAGCGTGGATGAGCATGGGCAGACGGTGCAGATAATGACAGGATACTGGAAAAAGGTTCTCACCCCGACTATTATCGCTTCGGGAACACTTGAGGATAATGTCATTATCGAGGTCAAGGGAATGAGCGACGGCACCTTGATTGAGCCGAAGTTTGAAATGTGGTTTGTCGGAAACGACAGATCTCCCCATGGGCTTTGCGGAGCAGAAATAGTCACTGTTTCGGCAGCTCCTAAATATAACGTAGCTGTACGGAATAATCCAAGACTTCTGCATACAGGCTATTTTGATGTCAAAACAAAATGCGAGGTCGGAGATACAGAGAAGGATAACCCCGATGTGGTATACGGCACAATGCTGGGCTTCGGAGCCACTGTCGAACTTTACAATGATCCGGCAGTCAAGGGAATGAAGGGTATCGAGCTGCCGGCGGACGGACTGGAGTTTGATCTGAGTTTTAACGGCAATCTGTATAATTCCAACCAGGAAATAATTAATGACGCCGCAGACGCACCTATACTCTGGGCGTATAAGGAGAACAATACTTCTATCTACGGCAGAGATTTCTCAAATAGCGTCGATGTCATCAATATGAGCTGGGATGACGAGGATAACTCAACCAAGGATTCTCACTACGCATATGACAGCGCGCCCTACAACACGGGAAGCACGAATCAGAGCTGCTATGACGGCGGAGGATGGACGATAACCCCGTCTGCCGAAGCTGCAGCACCAAAGGAAACAAAGCTTCACGTTAATGTCAACGGCTACAAGTTCAATTCAGACGGCACCCCGACCTGCAATGCAGGAAACAGCAGTGCGGATCCGGTGCTGAATTCCTCAGCGGTAAAGGCATTCTCTGCAGGATATGTGCAGATGATACTTCCGCTTAACAATATAGATGAGCTTCACCATGAGGCAGGCTATTATCAGATCTATATGGAGGCGGCTGTTTCAAAGCTGAATGTACGCTCAGTTACCGGAAAGGTTCCGGAGAATGTTTCTTCAAGCTCCGATCTTAACACTCCCGAAAAGGTCAAGCAGGATCTTGACGGAATGAACGAGTACTTCAAATATCCGGATTCACAGCAGCTTAAAACAGACGGCCTTGCCGTGAATGAAAGAAGATATTACGATAATCAGGCAAATGTTATTCAGGCAATGACTGTCGCAAACGGCGGCAGCGGAAATGTTCTCGGTAAATATAATATCTTCAATAACTACGATAATTCTAAGCATATCAACGGCACGGGAATAAACGATAACGGTAAGGGAGATACACCGCTTAATTCCACGGTATTCATTGAGGGCACGGCATATTTTGCCAGTGAAACCATAAACACCTCCGATGAAAATTCGCCGCATTACGCACTGACAGACCCCTATTATAATTCAGAAACTTTCAATATTCTCGAATTCAATTATATGACGGGTCTTAATATCCTTCAGAAATTCGATGCGGATGCATATACTCCGCTGGGAACGCAGGCGATAATCAATGAGCCGAGCGGAAGCGCTCTTGACGAGAAGCTCGGCGAAAACTTCCGGATAATTACCGATGAATCTGCGACATCCTGGTCGTCCGACATAACCCGGAGCTATAAGCTGACGATACTGTATGCGGCTAAGCCGGACAAAAGCAACTGGGTGCAGAAATACAGCACGGACAATTCGGTAAGTCCGCCGATAACATATTCCGACGGAGGAGCGGAAGATATGGATAAGTACAGGGAAGAAAACCTGATGTACTTCCGTACTCTTGACGAGCTTCATGATTATCTCGGCAGCAGTGCAAAATGTGTAGCGATACTTTATCAGTTCAGGGAGTGTCTGATAAGGACAGATCACTCCGTGAGTGCGTGTGCGAAAATGGAGGTAATAGGCGACTTTGACAAGGTGGGAGATACCTACTGTACCACCAACGATGTAAGATGCTGGTATACCTTCAGACCGTACTATAAAATGTATTATTCCGATCATACCGTTGAGGAGAATACATACAGCTTCAACTGGATAAATATGCAGCATAACCCGGATGAGCAGACGACTGATCCCACCAGGGACGATTATGTTCCTCCGTGCTACGGAGCGGTGATGGACAGCGGCAGCTTCTTCGACGGAGACACTCCTGTTCGTCCGGAGGAAATATGGGCTGCATATTCTGTGAACGACAGATTCGGCATAGGACTCGGCGAGTACACGAAACACTATGTAAAATCAAGATACAGAAACGGCAACAAGCTGGGAGGAACTCATAACGGTATGGATAAAGGAAACTGCCTGCTTCTTTATTCCATAGCTACCAATGTTGAAATCAATGTTGAAACAAAGGAACCCGGCACTAATCGTGTAAAGAGTGATTATACTATCACTCTCGGAGAGAGAAATGTACAATACAGAGTGACGCCGCATGTCAGTGTGGCGAGCGGGGCAAATAAGACGACTCTGATAAGAAACGGTACGCAGAGTGCTGATATCATGCTGACTATCACCATTCCGCAGGGACTGAATTATCAGGAAGGAAGTGTGTATGTAGATTATTCATATGCCGGCTGTGATTACAGCGAGGGCGATATGAACTGGCAGGTGGAGTCCCGTCAGGAGGATGGAAAAACCTATGTCTATCTGAAAACCTTTGTTTCTGATATTGACAAGGGTATGCCTGAGATATTTTTCGACTGTACCATCGGAGATGAAAATGATCCCTCAAGGGATATACAGACCTCGGGAACATCCCTTGTCGTCAATGCAGAAATCGACGCCGAATACTCGGAATCAAGTCTGCTAGCGGCACAGACAAAAATGGATACCGCAGAAATAACAGTCCTGTTGACAGCGCAGGAGGGCATTTCCAAGTCAGTGGAAAGCAAGCTGGTGGAGATCGGTGAGGATATGGTATACTCGCTGACATATGCAAACAGTCTTACAGGACCGACCTACAAGATAGAGGCGGCGGATATTCTTCCGCATAACGGCGACGGCAGAGAAACAAACTTTACCGGTGGATACCGCGTCAAAAAGGTACGGCTTGAATTCACAACAGCTGTCGACTGCAGCGAATTCATTAACAGCGGAGCTCTGGGCTTTGGCGCGGATAATGAGGTGTGGATGTCAAATTATGAAAAGAGCACTTATGCCGCACTGCTCAACGAGGCTATAACCAGAGCTAAGAATAATCTGCTGAGTACCACTTACAGCGTGATAGACGAGAAAACTCTTGAATATGATTTCACGACAATGGATATCGGGGCAGATGCCCTTGATGCTTCAGATGAGCAGGTGAAGAGCGCACCGGAGTTTTTTGCATATATCCCGCAGATAAGCGGCGAGAGCAGGTTTACGGCAAAAATAACAGTCAGTGCAAGGGTGAGTGGTACAAACTCCCTCATTGAAAGCGGAACAGGACAGCAGAAGCCAAAGACTCAGGTCGGCGGAAATGAATACCATAACTGCTTTGCTTACCGCAAGCTTGGCAACGACGATAATCCGGGTGCTCCCCTGGTTTCAAACAGCGTAAGCATTTCAACAGTCAATCGTGTTGTTTCGGGAACGGTATTCATAGATACAGACCAGGACGGACTTTACAATTCGCCTGAGTGGATCGAATATTACAATGATCCTGCTAACCGCCCGGAGGGTACAAACGAGCAGACTCCGGAATATCCTCTTGAAAAGATCAAGGTAACGCTGTACAAGGTCGGCGATTCCGGCGAGCTGAGTACTGCAAAGAATATCCTGGGTGCTGAGGTTTTACCGCAGTATACTGACAGCAAAGGATTTTATTTCTTTGAAAACCTGCCTGCAGGTGAATTTACTGTTAAATTTACTGACGAAGCCGGTCAGTACAAGTATAAATCCCCGGAGTATACTTCCGAAGAACCTGGTGCGCCTGTGCGTCCTCTCCCGTTTGATAAGCTGAGTGTGACGTCCTCGCTGAACTCACAGGCAAGCAGGGGAAACAAATGTGCGGGAACATATGACACATCTGACAAAACAAAGCTGGAAAGCGCACAGCTTGACAATGTTACGATAACGCTTCCCGAAATATCCAGGATACCGACAGTGCTTTATTCAAGCCCGGACTGGAATCTCGGATTGTATTATCAGGACATTACTGTTGAAAAGCAGTGGGAGAATATGATCTACGGAATACCGGATGATTCAGAGATCGAATTTACCGTCAAGGGTAAATCTACTCAGTCCGGCAATGGCGACGATATTTACAGCGGAAAGCTTGTAATGACAAATGCCTCAGGAACTGTCGTCGGTACCTATACCGAGGAGGGTAAGGAGCCTGTCACAAAGACGATCGCGGTCACAGAGGATCCCGACAGGCATATATATATAACTGGAATATAGCTGATGACGACAGGCTGCTTCTTCAGGCAGAAAATGCCGACGGACCGATATTCTACTTCATAAGCGAAACCAAGGTGAAGCTTGGCGGAGCAGATGTCAAGGAATACTATAATATCTTTGAGGATGATTCGACCGATGAAATAAACCTCAGGCGTACCTTCAGTGCTGTCAATAGTCAGATACTCGGCTCAGTCACTATTGTCAAGAAAACGGGAGGAGGAGATCCTCTCAAGGACGCACAGTTTGATATTTATCAGACGCAAAGTAAAAAGTCCGACACAGATGACAGCTTTTACACCTCAAGGGAGGGAGTCGGAACAACTCTGACCGACAGTTATTCTACAAAAACCTCCCAGTATTACTACAAGGTGCTTTTAGGTCCTCAGGTGATACTTGATGAGCTGAAAAAGCTGGGAATGTATAACGAAAAAACAAAGCTTCTGACAGTGGATTACGGCTCAGGCACAATACAGAGCTATAAGGTTCACAAGGAAAATTCAGGCGGTGAAACTATCTACTATTATTTCACCCAGAATGCTTCCCAGTACAGCTTTGAATACATTATCGGCGATGCGTCACATTATAGCAATATGATAGCTGCAGGACTTATCAATGATAATGACAAATATTTGCTTTGTGGCCAACAGTACTCTGTCCTTCGCAGAAAGGTAAACGATGAAAGAGAGTATTATGTTGTCATAACGATACAGCCGCAGATCTTTGAGAGGGTCGCACTTGTGGAATTCAAGGATCTTCCGCTGTTCAATAACGACGGGGAGCCGATCTACTATTCAGTCAGAGAAACAAAGCCGCCCCAGGGCTTCATTTCCCTTGGAGATTTCAATGCCCTGACAGGAATGGATCTGTACAGCGGCTATCAGGACGCAGGAGGCAACCCTGTCAGAGATCTCAGCTTTGAGGTGGAGAACACAAGGCAGATGACCCTACCTGTGACCGGAGGCAGCAGCCTCAGCCTGACAGCGATGATCGGTTCTGCACTAATGACGCTCGGAGGTATTTACCTTGTATGGGTGATCTTTCAGAAAAAGAGAAAAAAGGGGGTATGCCGGTCTTGAGCATTACCCCTGAAACTCCAGAAATAAAAATAACAGCCGTATACAAACGGCCGGGAAAGAAGGATAATATTATGAAAAACAAAAAACGCTCGCTTTTACTTACCGCTTTAGCTGCAGCTGTTATTGCAGCAGCTCCTGTATCAGTTGTCGCTTCCGCCGCAACGGTAACTGTGCCCGATGGTCTTAAGCTTGTAAAGGTCGGAAATGAGCTTGTGAAGGGTGACCTCACCATAACAATGACCAATAACGGCAATTACACTGTTGAGGCTTTTGAAATGCTTCAGCTTGTGATACCGTCAGATACTACCTGGACAGCAGGCACTGCAATTACAAACACCGACAACTCCAAAAACATTTATCTCGTCACAGATGAATTCAAGCCCTTCTTTGCAGCAGCAAAGACCTCCTATACAACAGGTGACACTCTTAAAAATGCAAACACCCTCTATCTTACATATGACGACACCAATATGAATCTGAATATCACTGCAGACGCACCTGCCGCAACAGCTGTTGAAAATGAGGATTACATCAGGATAGACAATACAGCTTATTCGTCAGGTCACAAGGGCAAGCTTGATACAACATATTTTGAGGCAGACATCGTTTCAAGAATAGCAAGCAGCAACCCTGTTGCCGCTGAAGCCGGTGCAAGCGCAGCAAGGCTTCTCTCCGACTGGGCGTCAAAATATGCAAGAGATAAAAGCCTGACTGCCGATGAAACTGCAGTCAAGGTTGAGGCTGCAAATCCTGGTGACAACGACACCTTCGTATTTAATTCAGCAAACAACAACGCTCTTGTATACGGATACTATGTGATCGTGACTAAGGACAATACAAACGGCAATAATAACAACACACCTGCTGTTAACCAGAGTATACTTAATGTGCCCATGGCAGAGAATGTAACGATCAAATCCTCTGCTATCAATATCAACAAAAGCGTAGAAAGCTTTATTGATGCAAACAACAGGAATAACGGCAGTGCTTCTGCAAAGACCGGCGGCAGCGGACTTGATACAGATAATGACGGCTCGAATGACGTCATCACAGCAAATATAGGAGATGTGCTTGAATATAAGGTTACCTCACATATTCCTGCATATACAAGCTATGATTTCTCTGACAGTACCAAGCTCCTTGGAATTACTGACGCTGACGAGCTGACCGAGGCAAATTTCTCGACCAAGATCAACGGCAAGTATATCTATACCTTCCGCGATACGACCTTCAATCAGGACTTCATCCCCACAGATACCGATGCAACTAAGTACGGCAAGGCAGTAAACGGACTGAGAATGAAGATCTATAAGGCAGACGGTACAACTGGTGATGAAGAGTACCTTGTAAAGGACTTTGGCGGAAACAAGTATTATCTTGTCAAGAACACTAGCTCTCCCATATCCGATGCTATAGGCAGACTCTGGGAAACTGATTATTACAAGAATTCAGAGAATAAGTATGAAAACTTCTTTGCTGTAAACTTTGACCTGAGAAAGCTCAAGGAGCTTGGTTTCGACGGCAGGAATGTTGAATTCACCTATCATACCGAGCTTATGGGTGAGGCAGGAAGCTCTGATTCTACCAATACCGCAAAGCTTACCTATTCAAATGACCCGTTTGACCCGAATACCGTATCAGATGATACAACAACCGATACAACTACCCTCAAGACATATGACGTTCAGGTCAATAAGGTATTCAGCGACGGATCAACAACAGATAATTATAAGTATGTAAGCTTCAGGCTTTATTCAGACGCAGGTAAGCAGAATTCCATCATGTTTGTAAGCACTGATGCGACCAATCTGGGAAAATATGTAAAAGCTGACAGCAGCGACGCCACAACAACAGATCAGCTTTTTGTAAGCAAGGCAGACGGCAAGCTTTCACTCCATGGACTTGGCGAGGGTACATATTATCTCGTCGAGGATGATAATAATAACCTCAAAAATAACGGCTACAACAAGGTGAATCCAATCACCATCGTTATTACAGCGAAGGACGCTGATTCGGGTGATGTTGTGGACGGAGATAATCTTGACCTTTTTGACGGCAACACAACAAAGTCCGGTGCGACTCTTGACGGAGTAGCTCTTACAGTTTCAAAGAATGACACTGTGAGTGAGTACGGAATAAAGTTTGATGTTCTTAACCAGAAGGGCTTCACGCTTCCGATCACCGGTGAATACGGCAACTGGCTGCTTGCAATCGCAGGTATAGTTCTTGTGGCTGTCGGCGGAACAGTAATCGTGCTCGCAAACAGAAAGAAGAAGGACAAGACAGTTTCAGATGAGAAATAAGCTTATCACACTTGCTGCTGTTCTTGTAGTAATAGCAGGTGCTGCTATACTTATTTATCCTATCGTCAGCAATATGCTTTTTCAGAATAATCAGCAAAAGCTTATAGATTATTATGAAAATCAGGTAAATGAAATGGATCCCCAGGTCAGAAATACCATGCTCGAGGAGTGCCGCAAATATAACGAAAACCTCCTCGACAGCAAGGTAAAGCTTACGGATCCTTTTGATGCGGATGCCCTCGAGCTTGAGGAGCATCCGTATATTGACCTTCTCAACCAGAATTCAGACGGTGCAATGGGATCAATCGAAATACCGACGATAAACTGCAAGCTTGTTATCTACCATTATACCGATGAGGATGTGCTCTCAAAGGGAGTCGGACACCTGCAGGGAACAAGCCTTCCTGTGGGCGGCAAGGGTACGCACTGTGTCCTTTCGGGTCACACAGGTACAGCTGATAAGGAGCTTTTTACAAATCTTGACCAGATGAAGGAGGGGGACGTATTCTTCCTTCATATTATGGGAGAGATACTTGCATATCAGGTCGATAAAAAACAGGTAGTCCTTCCCAGCGAGACAGAGGGATTGAGCATCGACCGCAGCGAGGACCTTGTGACCCTTGTCACCTGCACGCCCTATGGCATAAATTCTCACCGTCTGTTGGTGCGGGGCAGGCGCATAGATTACAACGAAGCAAAGCGGATTGAAGAGCAAAGAAAGCCTGCGCTTTTCAACACCTGGGGTACACAGTATTTTTATGCAATACTTGTCGGCATCGGTGTGGCGTTTATTGTGGTAGTGATAATAGTCAGCGTATACAGGCGTGTGACAAAACGCAAGGCCGCTGCGAAGGCTGAGAAAGAAAAAGAAGCTTATGAAGAAGATAATTAATATCCTGGCATTTATAATGATTGGCGTCGGATTATTTATACTTATACAACCGTATATCAGCCTGATACAAAGAAAAAGCAATGCTTCTGCTGCTGTGAGCGAATTCAGGGCGCAGGCGGAGCGATGCAGAAAAGAAACAGAATCTGTCCCGGATAATACAACAAGTGCTCAGAAAAGTGAAGGCTCGGGGGAAAGCTCTGCACAAAAAGACAGCAGCAATTCAACAGAAAAAAACTCCTACCTCGCCCTTTACAGGGAGATGCAGCAGTACAATAAAAAAATATCCGAAGAAAAGCAGACAGGACTCAGGGATGTTTTCAGCTATTCCACCAGCAGCTTTGATCTTTCGTCATTCGGTGTCAGAGATGATATGGTAGGATATCTTACCATTGACAGAATGGGAGTGCAGCTTCCGGTATATATCGGTTCAAGCAGTGCCAATATGAACAGGGGCGCGACAATAATGAATCAGACCAGTATGCCCATCGGAGGAAATAATACCAACTGTGTTATTGCAGCCCACAGAATGGCAGGGTACTTCGGGGATATTGAGCTTCTCAGCCGCGGAGATATAATAACCCTTGATAATCTATGGGGAACGCTTTATTACAGGGTCGCAAAAATAATTGTTATTGACCCGTATGATACTGACAAGGTCAAGATAATTCCAGACAAGGATATGATAACCCTGCTGACCTGCCATCCCTACTGGGATAATTCAAGCAGGTATGTGGTTTACTGTGAGCGTATAACCAGCAGTGAAAGCCTCAGTTCTACCCAGCAGCCGGATACAGAAACTTCTGATACGGCAGATGAAGGGAAGCTCAGCAGAGATGCTGCCGCAAATACTGATGCAGACAGCCTGCCGTCAGGAAAGCAGTTTCAGAACTCACAGTCTACGATCAGCGCAGAAAGGCTTGTGCGGAATATCGGTGCAGCTGTCGCAGCGGTGCTGATGATTTTTTGCCTGGTAAATATTATACGCAGTTTTCTGCCCGACCTCAAAAGAAAAAGACATAACTGATACCTGTATTCATTAAAAAGCAGACCTGTCTACTTTTTAACAGCGCCCATGGCGCATCAGGATTTTTTTGAGATAAGCCATCCGTATCTACCGGTATCGGGTGGCTTTTTTGATTATTTATAACCTTAACAAACAAGGAGGCTGGAAAATGAAGAGGACAAAACGCAGAATATGATGAGGCTGCCCCAGTGCCTTTTGAAATGATCGTAATTGTGACAAAAACTATTGAACTTTGTTTATACGACGAAAATAGTAGGGCGGCCATTTGCTCTCCGATGCGATTTCTCAGGGGCTTTATGATCCGAGATGCAAGGATGTCCACAGTACATACTTCGAGGGCATATCCATACCGCCGACGAGCTTGACGAAATGGCGCAGCAGTATGAAGCCGGGCAGAAACAGGGCTACTGCGAGCGGCAGGAAAAACGGTATTTTCGGATGAGCAAGTACAGTCTGGATGAGGATAACCGGAGGTTGTACGGGGCGAGGGCGCAGGCTTTCGGGGAGAAGGCGGAAGAATTCGGGAAGGCTGTTGGTTCACTTAAAAAACCTGTTAAAAAACGGGTGGAAGTGGTATAATAAAGTCAATAGATGTTGATGATTATAATCTCGTTACTTATGGTAAATATATTGCTCCGGAAGTAAGTAATGTGATTTTAAACACCATGAAAAGCTGTGAAAAAGAAAATGGTTTTGTAATCAGTGAAATTTCTTTCGAAGTTACACCCACAAAAGGTCATGGTACACCTGTATTACAAATTGAGCCTATGCCAAACGGATTATTAAAGCTCAACATAAACGCTGCATATCTTGCAAATAAAACGTTTGATGAAGCGAACAATGTTTTTTTGAAATCGGATTTAAGCGTTGTTAATTCTCTTGAAGAAGCTGTTATTCATGAGAGCGGACACGCAAGATCAATTAATGGGTTATCATCTTCAAAAGTAAAAGAAATATATGAGGAACTTGAAAAAATTCACTTTACAGGAATTAGCAATATTGCATTAGATGATGGAGCAGAATGTCTTGATGAGCTTGAAGTTTTACGCAAAAGAAAAACACCTGTTTCACCTGAGTTAACAGCCTTTTATAAAAAGTATATGGGGAGGAAGTATTTATGATTTGTGTGATTGATTGCAGTGAATGTAAACACCGATTACCTAAGATAGACGGTTGGAAAGCATGTTGTGATGCTTTTCCAAACGGTTATCCCAGAAATTTCAATTTTGATAATTTGAAAGAACGTAAAGAATGTAATAACGGTATAGGATTTGAACCATTTGAACCGTTAGAAGTTAATAAGAACAATGACTGACCGCCTTCCCGGGCGGTGCTTTTTTATGCCTGGAAAAGAGGTGTGCGCATGAAATTGAAATCAAAATTCACCATAAATAAACAAAAATAAAGCAGCCCTCACGGGCGGCGTTCGTAAGTCTGGATAGCCCGGTACTGAGAGCGCTGTCAGTATGACAAGGCGGCGATCTGACAGTATACCGATAAAGGCAGGGTAGGAGGTTTTGACGATAAGCTTGATATGGATATACTTTATTATGAGAGCCTGATATAAAACGTGCACAACTGCAAAAAATAAAAGTCTGTTGACCAGCTGGCAAAAAAGTTATTCAGTGCAAGTGGGAAAACGGCGACGAGCGCAAGTGCAGGCTTACGGCAGCAGGTTATGACTACAGCAAGGTACAGGCGAGGGTAGATGAAATTTTGAGGAGATAATGAAAAAGGGGCGGACGGTGGTTTAAAGTACAGCAGAGTGGAAAAAATGTGTCGGAAACGCTTGAAATGCTCATCGGGGAGCATCAGGTAGGAAGCCAATGGATCTTTAATGAAAAATTCCATATGGAATCTGATTCAAAAATATAGAATTATATTCTCGGATGTGATGAGATAATCACATATCATAAACGCTATAAAATATAAAAAGCTGCATTAAAACTGACTGTTCAGTAATAATGCAGCTTTTAGTCTGGCGGAGAGTGAGGGATTCGAACCCTCGAAACGCGGTTAACGTTTACACGATTTCCAATCGTGCTCCTTCGGCCAGCTCGGACAACTCTCCATGGGTTTTATTCAGTACTTTGCTATTATAACACAGCTTTTATTAAAAATCAAGATATTTTTTTCAGTTGTTGGCGAGTAGTTGTTGGCGAGGGTGACAATAATAGCTTTATATGAAAACAAGATTAACCGTACTTTCATCAGTCCGAAAAGAATCTGAAGAGGGAGAGCCTTGCCTTGCCGGAGCAAAGCGCAAAGACCTTTGTTGATAATCCCTTTTCAGAAACAGACGGATACAAAAAGCTCCTCAGAACCGGCGATAGTATATCACTTTACACCGATGGAGTGACAGAATCCCGTTCTCCGGAGGGAGAAATGTCTGTGACGAAAGATTAATGGATATTCTGAGCTCCGGGGGGTGATACAGACAGTGCCTGTATCATTCAGGCAGTAAGATCCGGATTCCAGGGCTTCGCCTGAACTTGCAAAGGGGGCAGACCGGCACCGGCGCATCTGTTCTCGGGCAACGTTCCGGGAATTTGCATTATTTTTTCCCTATCACCAGAAAATGAGGACTCATTCCCATTATCGTTTCCTCGTGCTCAGTGGCGTGAATGATATCAAGCATTCTTTTCCGGCTCTCCGGATCCTTCCATTTTTTATCTAGGGTAGGAGTGATCCAGACACTGCCTTCTACAGCGTGATAATTAATTATCTCAAAGCCGTTATTACACATTTCATTTTTCAGTTCATCTGTTGTATGGAAATATGCATCAGCAATAAAAAACGGATATTCCTCCGGGCGATGATGCTCTCCTGTTTCAAGCTCCTGCATTATCATATTCATATAGATATCATCATCAATGAAGTTGTTTTCTCTTCCGTATTTGGATAATGCCCAGGTCGCACTGCTGAATCTGGATATACCTGCGGCTATCAGCAAGCCGTCCTTTTTCAGAACCCTGTATGCTTCACTCAGAGCCTTATTGCGGTCATCTTTGTTTTTTAAATGGTACAGAGGGCCCATCAGCAGGACAACATCGGCGCTTTTGTCATGCAGCTCCAGTGACCTTGCGTCCCCTGTTTTAGCTGTGTATGGCGCTTTCATATGATTGACAGCATATTCCACAGCGGCAGGAGCGAGTTCTATCATGGTGACATTGTGGCCGTTTTCGGCAAGCCACCCGGAGTATTTTCCGATACCGCCGCCTATGTCATAGATGGTACTGGCTTTATTTATATACTGAGAAATGATTTCCTTTGATCTGTAAAACTCTACCATTCCCAGTCCGCTTTCAAGACGGCCTATTTCTGCACCGCCGTTATAAAAATCGAATACTTTTTTATTGGTTTCCATTTTCCTGTCCCCGCTTTCATTTTTTCTGAATTTCCTGTATTACAGCATCCCCGGATAAAAAAATCAGGTGCGGCTATTGCCGCACCCCTGAGACAACAGGCGGTCAACCGCCCATTTCTATCATTTTGTCAATGCACTTTCTTGCAAGAGCTATCGTTTCATCGTCCATTTTTATTTCTTCACCGGTATCGCCCTTTATACATCCCAGAACATCCACCAGAGTTGTGGCTTTCATATTGTGGCATACAAGATCCTTTGAAAGAAGATAGAATTTCTTTTCAGGATACTCATACTGGAGATGCGCTGCGATACTGTTCTCAGTGCCGATGATGAATTCCTTTTTGTCTGATTTTCCTGCATATTCCATAATGCCGCTGGTAGAACCAACATAATCGGCATATGCAACTACCCCCGGAATGCATTCCGGATGAACCAGAAGCTCAGCGCCGGGATGAGCCTGCTTTGCGGCCTTTGCTTCGTCGGCTGTGACGGCTGCGTGAACAGGACATCCGCCTTTGAGAAGCTTGATATTTTTATCGGGGAGTTTTGAAGCTACATATGCTCCCAGATTGCAGTCGGGGATGAACAGGATCTTGTCATTGTCAATGGCACTTACGATCTTTACTGCGGAGGATGAAGTGACACAGACATCACAGACTGTTTTCAGCGCCGCAGTAGTATTGATATATGCTACAACAGTGTGCTCAGGATATTTCAGCTTTACAGATTGTATCAGTTCTCTGTCCATCTGCTCTGCCATAGGGCAGCCTGCGTCCGGATTTGAAAGAATGACCTTTTTATCAGGAGAAAGCATTTTTACAGTCTCTGCCATGAAACGCACTCCGCACATTATCACCGTCTTGCTGTTCACCTTTGCCGCAAGCTTGCTCAGAGCATAAGAGTCACCGGTGTAGTCGGCGATCTCGATGATATCATGGGTCTGGTAGCTGTGTGCCAGAATACATATATCTTTTTCTTTCTTCAGCCTGATTATTTCTTCCTGTACATCTTTTATCGTCATTATGTATCCTCCGTTTTAAGAAGTAATTCGTATTAACGAAATGTAAAGTTTAAAATGAAATCTGCCAAGTTTGCTTGACATTATCATACCTGTATGATAGAATAATTGTCAGGATTCCTTTTTGAATACAGACTTGGGGGCACCGCATATGGGGCACACCCAGTCATCGGGAAGCTCCTCAAAGGGAACGAGATCATCGGAGTATTCATACTTGCAGATATTGCAGACATACTTTTCAGCTTTTTCTTCCCTTTCCTCCACATATGTGGGGGCGTATCTGGGAGACTTGCCCTTGATAACTGTTTTGTAGTAGTCATAGGTCATGGGCTTGCCCTTTATGGATTCGCTTCCGGCAATCGGCTCTGCGATGAAGATGGTGTGGGTCACTGTTTCAACAGTATTTACTACCCGGCATAGGAACCAGCAGCATATATCCTCTCTGATAACAGGAGCGCCCTCCCGGAGTATCTTGTAGCGAACATTTGAAAGCTTGTTTCCGTCTCTGCCTGAGGTATAGCCAAGAGCGCCGATAGCCGTTCCCGAAGTACTTTCGGAAAGAACGCTTACAGTGAATTCACCGTATTTCTTTATGCATTCGTTGGTATAGTTGTTATGATTAACGCTTACCGCTATAGTCATAGGAAGACTTGATATCTGCATTACTGTATTGACGATGCAGGCATTGGGCGCGTTATCTCCCCTTACTCCGACGGCAAACATACCATAGGAGAGAGAAGTCAGTATCTTATCATACATCAGCTTTGACTCCTTTCACAGTCCAGAACGGAAAAATGCTTCCGGATACAACTTATTGTATCTGACCTGAACATATGATACCATATTTATTACAAATTTACAAGAAAAAGATAAACAACATACAAACATTTTTTTGTATTTCAGGTCTTATGATTTTTATGTGATATCGATTGTATCCTTTTAAGCTTCCGGGGATTATATCTGACAGGAAGCAAAGCGTTGAAATATGGTCTCGTATCTCCCCGGAACAGAGAGCGCAGCGCCTGTCCCGCTAAAGGCGGGGAGGGCTATATAAAGAGAGCAGAAAGCATTATCCAGACGCCGTATAATACGGAGGCAACTGTACCGGATACTATAACAGGACCGGCGATGAGAAACATTTTCGCGGTTGTTCCGGGAATAAAGCCCTCACTTCTGAATTCTATTGCAGGGGCTGTGACTGCATTGGAAAAGCCAGTGATAGGAACGAGAGTTCCGGCTCCGGCGAATTTAGCCAGCTTATCATACAGTCCAAGTGCGGTAAACAGAGAGGCGAGGAAAATCAGGCTGACGCTGGTCATACATCTGGAGACCTCCGTATCCAGTCCCAGCATCAGGAAAGTATTTGTAAAGACCTGCCCCAGGGAGCAGATGAAGCCTCCGACGCAAAAGGCTCCGGCACAGTCCCGGATAAGCCTGCTGTCCGGGGACAGCTTTTTTACCAGATAAGAGTATTCTTCTTTTGTTACAGACAAACGATCATCTCCTTTTGTGAGATTATTATTTGTCTTTCGGCATTTATATATACTATAAGGATCACCGGTTTCTGACGGTGTTTTCATAAATGAAGGTGATTGACGATGAACGAGATATATCTTGACAACAGCGCTACCACGAAGGTGTGTCCGGCTGCTGCGAAAAAGGCTCTGGAAATAATGACAGAGCTTTACGGAAATCCTTCCTCTCTTCATTCAAAGGGGCTTCAGGCTCAGCACGAGCTTGACAGTGCCAGAAAGGCAGTTGCATCCGTTCTTGGTGCACAGAGCGAGGAGATATTTTTCACATCCGGAGGGACAGAGGGAAATAATACTGCCGTTTTCGGTGCTGCCCATGCTCTCAGGCGCAGAGGCAGCAGGATCGTAACCACGGCTATTGAGCATTCCTCAGTAATGGAGGCTATGGAGCAGCTGTCATCCGAGGGCTTTGAGGTTATATATCTTGAGCCTGACAGCTCCGGCAGAGTAAGTGCCGGAGACATAAGAGCAGCTGTGACAAAGGATACCATTCTGGTGAGTATTATGGCTGTGAATAACGAGACAGGAGCCATCCAGCCTATTGAGGCCGTATACAAGGCTATTGCATCCTCCGGCTCTCCTGCGCTTTTTCACTGTGACGCCGTTCAGGCATTTATGAAGATGCCCCTCCGGCCGAAAAAGTATGGTATAGACCTTCTCACGGTGAGCGGCCACAAGATACACGCTCCGAAGGGTGTGGGTGCGCTTTATGTGAGAAAAGGAGCAAGAATACTTCCTCTTCACAGAGGAGGACTGCAGGAGAGGCGGATCCGACCCGGAACAGAGCCGGCGCCGGCTATCTGCGCTATGGGAGCGGCTATAGAAGAATACGAAAACAAGCCGGAATTAAATTCATACATAAAAGAGCTGAATGACTACTGCCGGAAAAGGCTTTCGGATATGGATGGGATAGTTATAAACAGCGATGAAAACTGTCTGCCGTATATAATAAACTTTTCAGCTCCGGGACTGAAGTCAGAGACCCTTCTTCATTTTCTTGCCGGAAGAGGGATATATGTTTCCAGCGGCTCCGCCTGTGCAAAGGGACACAAGAGCCATGTGCTCACTGCGATGAAGCTCAGTCCGGAAATATCTGATTCCGCCCTGAGGATCAGCTTTTCGGATGAAAACACCAGAAAGGACATAGACTTTCTTATAAATTCCCTGGAAACCGGCATCAATACTCTTGCAAGAAAGCGATAAAAGTGATAGAATCAAAAGGAACACTCAGCGGATCCCGGTGATGATCCGACACCTGCCCATTGAGGGTATATCGTCATAAAAACAACGGAAGGGTATCTTAAATGAAAGAGGTAATAATAATCAAGCTCGGTGAGATCGTACTGAAGGGTCTTAACCGGAAAAACTTTGAGGACAGACTTATAAAAAGCATCAGATACAGGCTGTATAAGGCAGGCGAGTTCAAGGTAAGGGCGTCCCAGTCGATAATCGAGGTCAGTCCGGTATCAGAGGATGCCGATATGGACGAAGCTGCAGAGCGTATCTCAAAGATATTCGGAATTGCAGCCTTTTCCAGAGCCTGCGCCTGTGAAAAGGACATAGAGGTAATAAAACAAAGCGCTGCAGAATATCTGGCAGAGCATTTTTCCAGGATATCCAGCTTCAAGGTAGAGGCCAAGCGTTCTGATAAGCAGTTCCCTTTTACCTCCCCGCAGATTGCAAGAGAGGTGGGAGGCTTCCTTGCAGACAGCTTCCCGGAGGTGGAGGTGGATGTCCATGAGCCGGATGCAGTAGTTACTGTTGAAATCAGAGACAGAGCGGCATATATCCACTCCGAGAGCATAAGAGGAGCAGGCGGTATACCTGTGGGAACAGGAGGCAAGGCGGCAATACTTATCTCCGGCGGCATTGACAGCCCGGTTGCTGCATATATGATGGCAAAAAGAGGTATTGAACTTACTGCAGTACATTTTGCCAGCCCTCCGTATACAAGCGAGAGAGCAGAGGAAAAGGTAGTGGAGCTTCTTAGGAGAGTGGCTGCCTACAGCGGAAGAATGACGATGTATACAGTCCCCTTCACAAAGCTGCAGGAGGAGATCCGTGATAAATGCCACGAGGAATACTTCACTATCATAATGAGAAGGCTTATGATGGAGATTGCCCAGAGACTTGCGGAGAAAAATGACTGCAAGGCGCTGATAACCGGCGAAAGCCTGGGACAGGTGGCCAGCCAGACAATAGGAGCTATCGCCTGTACAGATGCCGTATGCACTATGCCGGTATTCAGACCTCTTATCGGAATGGATAAGGAAGAGATAATCAGCATCTCCAGAAAAATAGACACATTTGAGGTATCAATCCAGCCCTATGAGGACTGCTGCACTGTATTTACGCCGAAGCATCCCAGAACAAGACCTGTTCTTAAAACAGTAGAGGCGGAACAGAATAAGATAGACTATATGCCTCTGATACAGGAAGCAATAGATAATGTCAAGATAACAGAGATTAATTGACGGTGTTACAGGAGTGATTATTTTATGAATGCGGAATTGTATTTTCCTAAAGGAAGCACTACCTTCAAGGATACCAATGAGGAGAACTTCAGCGATACTGTAAAGCTTCTTTCCGATATGGATATAAGCATTATTTATAAGACTGAAGTCGCAATGAAAAAAGAAAGCTTTTCTGAGGCACTGGAAGAAACAGTATCCGGGGAGGAAAAGATCGAGCTTATTATAGTTGCAGACGCTCTCAGTGACGATAAGCAGGAAACTGCAGAAAAAGTTCTGGAGGATTTCGGAATAGTCGGAAGCGTCAAAAAGCTTGAAGCCGAATTCATTGATCCGGATGAAAAGGCTTCTGAAAAGAAAGCAAGGTCAGAAAAAAACAAAACTCCCGCAAAGCCCAGTCTTATCCTGGAGGACGAAGAGGATAAGGACAGCAAGGAAGGAAAAGAAGATAAAGAAGATAAAGAAGGCAAAGAGGATAAAGACAGGGACGGCGAAAAGGAGCCGGAGGAAAAGAAGCTCCTTACAGCTTATTCGGTGGAATATGAAAACCGCCTCATCCTCCTTCTGCCGGACGAAAAGTCTGCCGGCGTTCCATACCGGGCTGTTCTTTACAGTGTCTGCAGCAAGCTTCTGAGACCTGAAAAGAAAAAGCATAAATTCTGGAAAAGATTCATACCCTGCGCCGGGGACAGTCCCTTTGACGTTATCAGAAAGGTGATCCTTCTCCTTGCGATATGCACCTTCCTTGTTTCATCGTATATGCTTCTCAATCTTCTGGTAATAAGACCTGCTATCAATGACAGGACGACCACCGGCATAAGAAATATGCTGGTGACCACCGAGGAAGAGCTGGATGAAAACGGCAACGAGATCACCAAAAAGCCCACAGACGGCTCCCAGGGAACACTTGTGGATTTCAGCAAGCTTTTAAAGCAGAATCCGGATACAGTGGGCTGGCTCAAGGTGCCCAATACCCTGATGGACTATGTTGTTGTCCGCGCCCCCGATGATTACGATCACGAGTATTATCTCTACAGGGATTTCTACGGAAACTATGATCCCTACGGTACAGTCTTTATGGATTACCGGTCTACCATAGACAGCAAAAACTATATCCTTCACGGTCACCATATGCAGGACGGAAGGATGTTCGGTAACCTGAAATACTTTGAGGATTTCGATTTCTATAAGAAAACGCCCTCCTTTACCTTCAATACCATCTATGAAAAGAGCGAATGGAAGATAATATCCATTTTCAAGACAAATACTCTTGAATCCCAGGGACAGTTCTTCAATTACCTGAGGGGCTCCTTTGTCAATGACTATGACTTCCTCAATTATGTATATCAGGTCAGGGAAAGATCCATTATCGACACCCCTGTCGATGTCAATGAAAACGATACCCTTGTGACCCTTTCTACCTGTACATATGATTTCTCTGAATTCAGACTTGTTGTGGTTGCAAGAAAGGTGCGTGACGGCGAGGATGAAAAGGTGGATGTATCCAAGGCCAGGGAAAACCCGGATACTCTTTATCCTGACGTATGGTATAATACCTACGGGGGAGAGAAGCCGGATGTGACCACCTTCCAGGACGCTTACAACAAAAAGAAAATAACCTGGTATGACGGCAAAAAGACAAAGTTCACACCTGAGGACGATAAATTCCTTACCCAGACCCTTGACGAGGGCAAGTCGGCCGCTATTCAGGCTCTGAAGGATTATATCGGAAAGAGCACTTATTCCAAGGCAAATGAACAGAAGGTAAATGATATACTGGAGCATTATACAAAGCTTATCAATGAGGCTAACAGCGGTCAGCAGATCAATACCCTTTACGATAATGCGCTCAAGGATATCAAAAAGGTGCCGGTGGAGGCTACTACTATCAGCGACGATACCGGTGACGCCAAGGATCTCAAGAGCATAAAATCCAAAGCAAAGGTAACTCTCCACAATTCCATTGCCGGAAACAGCTACCGCAGGACGCAGCTTGATGAGATCGAAAAGATCTATGAAGATTATAACTCAAAGATCGACAATGCCAAGGATGAAAAAGAAGTCGAAAAGCTGAAAAACGAAGGTATTGACAAGCTGAAAAAGATAAAGACTGACAGTCAGCTCAAGGAGGAGGAATCCTCTAAGGCTGAGGAGTCAAGCAAAAAGGCCGAGGAATCCTCCAGAGCCGCCGAGGAAAGCAGAAAGGCCGAGGAGAGCCGGAAGGCCGAGGAGAGCCGGAAGGCTGAGGAATCCTCCAGGGCTGCCGAGGAAAGCCGCAAGGCTGAGGAAAGCAGCAGAAAGGCCGAGGAAAGCCGCAAGGCTGAGGAAAGCAGAAAGGCCGAGGAAAGCCGTAAGGCTGAGGAGTCAAGCAGAAAGGCTGAGGAATCCTCCAAGGCTGCTGAGGAAAGCAGAAAAGAGGCTGAAAGAGAGGCTTCTGAGGCTATGAGAAGCGCGCAGGAGCTGAAAAAAGCCAAGGAAAAGGCAGTCTGGGATCTTTCAAATTATAAGGCTCTCAGCAATTACAAGCCGGAACAGCAGAAGGTCATCAATTCTATCGTTAACAGCTACACAACTCTGATTAACGAAAGCAAGGATATCGACAAGGTAAACGATTATCTCAGCACAGCTAAATCAGAGCTTGACAGTGTGGAAACCGCCGCAGAAATAAATGCCAGAACCTCCGGCGGCACTGAAAACGAGGAAACATCTGAATAATCTTTGCAGGGCAGTGCCGGTACTGATATCAGAAAAATCCGGGATATCAGTAAAACGGACACTGCCCTGTTGGTAAATGGGGTATTGATTTGAATTACGAGATCATATTTTACCGCTCCGGAAATACAGCGAAAATGCAGCGGCTTATCGAAAACAGCCTTGATGGAAGCGGTTTAAGACTGAAGGGGGCAGATACAGCCCGTGACAAAAAAGAGCTGGCGGATATCCTTTCTCCGATGCTGAAAAGGGTGAAGCTGATAATTACAGTGGGGGGTATCGGCAGCGCAGAGGATAGTCCGGAGGCTGTTCTTTGCGGCCTTCTGGTATCAAAGGATAAAAAGAAAACAGAAGCCGAAAAGCTTTCTGAAGGCAAGGCTGCGGCATATATCATTGAAAATAAAAAGCAGACTATCGTTTGTCTCCCGGATGAGGCAGAAAACTGCCGGGGACTGATGGATGTCCTGGGAAAGAGACTGGCTGAAAGCTTCGGGCTTGAATACAAAAAGTCGGAGGAGCCGGACACAGAAGAGATTGAAAAGGAGCTTGATGATCAGATGGCGGCATCTACCAGGGTCAGAGTAATACCTGTAACAAATACAGCGGAAAAAAGAAACAAAAAGCGGCTCGCCAATATCAAAGCATTGATGATGCTCATGATAGTTCTGACAGTTTTACAGTTAGGAGCGGCTGCATATATTTTCTTTTATGGAATGAGATTTCCATTCTGAGACTTGTACATAGGGTGAATAAATAAACAGTCCGATGGACTGTTCAGAAGAGGGGGACGTCCTGAGAAATAGGGCGTCCCCTTGTAGCTTATATGAAGGAGGCAGCCATGCCGCCTTTTCGGATTTTATCGGTTTTCATATTCTGAGGTCAGACCGTAATATTCCTCAAGGGTCAGACCGCTTTCGGTTACCTTTTCCGACAATTCCTTTCCCACATAACGGACGTGCCAGGATTCATAGGCATATCCTGTGATTTCCTCCTTATCCTCAGGATACCTGACTATAAAGCCGTATTCGTGGCAGTGCTCTGCTATCCAGGCAGCCTCAGGAGTGTAATTGAATGAAGATGCGGTGGTGTTTATATCAAAGGCAAGTCCGGTCTGATGTTCTGAATGCCCCGGTCTGGCAGACACTCTGTCCGCTCCCTCTGTGCCTCTTTCATCTACAAATTCGTTATATATACCTTCCTGAAGAGAATAGCTTCTGTAACCGGAGGCAAGATAAAGATATATCCCGTCAACTGAAGCACCGCTGCACATTTCGTTAAATGCTCTCAGAGCTTCGGGATCTTCCCCTGAACCATAGCCTGATGGAAGTCCATATGTCTTATTGACGATAATTATTCCGTCTACATATGTAACACCATCCTTTACCTCGATCTTTTTCAGTTCCTCGTATTTACTGCTGCTCCAGTCTGAGAACACATCCTCATTATCATTACCCCTGACAATGCTTCTCATCCGCAGATAATAGCTTTTATTCTTTTCAAGTCCTTTGATCGTATATTCTGTATCGGAGTTTTTCAGGCTTACTTTTTTTGAATTTTCAAAATCCTTGCTCATAGAATACTCCAGCTCACAGCCTGTACACTTATCATCTGCTTTCCACCGGACTGTAATATCACTTGTTCTTACTCTGTAAAGGGTGACGGAAGGAGCCTCAGGTTTTATTTCATATGACAGAAGCGTATTTCCTTTATATTTACCCTGCATCTCCACATTTACATAGTGTTTTCCTGCAGTATCTCCGTCCTTTTCATAGGTCAGGGAATAATCCTCGTTTTCTATGAGGGCGGTTTCATTACAGCTGACTTCCACTTCAGGCTTTTCACTGCTTTTTTTCTTCAGTGTTATTGTGCACTCAGATATGTCCGTCAGCTCCTGCATCTCATCCTCTGCCCGATGGATCTCGATTGTTTTGACTGAGGACCTTGAATAGTGGGATGCCGAATTTATGTCGGACTCGGTATATCCGGTATCAGCAGTCTCTCCGCCTCCTGCGCCCATAAGTATGACTACGGAAGCAGCTAGCCCCAACAGAGCAGCTGCTGATATCATCCCGATTTCCAGCTTCATCTGTTATCACCTTGTTTCATTATTATAGTATTTCCGGTTTCCGGGACAGGCATCCGAAAAAAATCACAGAAATGTCTGCGGAAGATTTAATCTGATATTCTTTCAGAATACTCTTTTTACGGAAAAGCTCGTCCTGCTTTTACGTTTTCATAACCATGTTATTTAATCTCGTTATCGTCCTTTGAGCCCAGGTCTTTCATAAGAGCAAATATTGCATCTGCTGAGGGATCTGTGGGGAGCTCTGTTTTTGCTCCGGAGGTTGCGAAATGAATAAGATCAGTTTTTCCTTTTGCTTCCTTTATCACATAAAAGGTGCTGATATCATTTCCTGCTGAGTTTTCTCCGGATTCAAACTCAGTCTTTCCTGACATTCCGGAGATCAGTGTATAAACATTATGCGCTTCCAGTTCAGAGAGATATTTCTCCTTTGTAACAGAGGGATCGGTGCCGATAGCTTTTTTATACAGCTTATCGGGATCCTTCAGGATATCGTTTTTTTCTGCGGAGAGATCAAAATCCCTGCGGTTTCCGTTGCTGTCGATCAGGTATCCTTTTGCACCTGAATACAGATTGTCATTGGTTTCAACACACATAATAAGATAATTCTGGGGTATCTTATCGAGACTTGCCTCTACCATACTGAGCTCCCCCGTATTGCTCTGAGGAACAGAAGCTTTTCCGCTGTTGATCTGATTCTGGATATCCGTTCTTGTAATATTCAGCATCAATGCGATAAGCCCTGCGGCAATTATCATTGCTACAAGTATTGCAGCTGTCTGTTTGAATTTATCCTCCACGCAAAACACCTCCCAAAGCTCTTTATTTCTATAACCTAATATATCAAAATCCCACCCTCTTGTCAACCAGCGGGTGCGTGCTCGCACTGAGCGATTCGGCAGCGTGACGCTGCACCCGTGTTCG
>CAMVQZ010000016.1 GCA_947169745.1 uncultured Clostridia bacterium | reverse complement strand
CCACGAAAGTATATGTACGCACGACAGAGCGAGTGTAAACGAGCGATAACGCGAACATGGGTGCAGCGTCGTTAGTGTAAAATAATTCTGGGAGAAAACAGGCGCTTACTGTCAGGGAAGTGAAACTCTTTAAGTCCGAATATAACAGCCGCAAGAAGCAGCCCGTAAGGGCTGCGGCGGCGGAGGGCGGGAGTATTGTCTGAGGTACTGCGCGCCGGATGCCGCGCCACGAAAGTATATGTACGCACGACAGAGCGAGTGTAAACGAGCGATAACGCGAACATGGGTGCAGCGTCACGCTGCCTGGTTTACAAATGGGGAAAATGTGATACAATGGAGGTATGATATTATTTGTTACGGAGGTTGTTATGTCTGATTCTATAAAAACAAAAAATTCCATAGCCCGGGGCTTTAAAGAGCTGATGGAGAGAAAGCCTTTTGCAAAAATAACAGTATCTGATATCACCTCAGAATGCGGCCTGAACCGGCAGACATTTTATTATCATTTTCAGGACAAATACGAGCTTCTGAACTGGATATTCTATAATGAAGCCATAGAGCCGTTTGTAGACGGACTGAGCTTTGACACCTGGACAGATAAGCTTCTGACCCTGCTTCATACCATAAGGGACGGCTCCAGATTCTATGCGAATGCACTGAGGACTTCATATAGCGAGGAATTCCGGGAATACCTGCATAAAGTCAGCTCAAATGTATTTGTATCTGTTATTGAGGATGTTTCCGGCAACTATGTGGTATCCGAGGAGGATAAGCAGTTTATTGCAAGATTTTTCGCTTACGGAATAACCGGCAGTATTATCTCGTGGGTCACCGGCGGAATGAAGGAGCCGCCTGAGACCATTACGGCACATATTGAAAATCTGGTAAGCGATTGTCAGCGTCTGGCGGTCGCCCGTTATATGAATCCGGATAACAAAAAAAGCACTCCCCAGGTCTGATACAGGGAGTGCTTTTATTATGCTCTGATATTATTCGATTGACATAGTTGCTGCGGCATTGAGTTCCATTCCGGCTGTGTTTCCCGAAAGAAATTCATAATAAGCCTGAGCGCCTACCATTGCGGCATTGTCTCCGCAAAGAGGAAGGGGAGGATAACAGACTGTCAGTCCTCTTTTTTTTGCTTCTTCGTCCATACGCTGCCTGAGAAGAGAATTTGCAGAAACACCCCCGGCAAGCACAAGACTTTTGTAGCCCAGGTCGTCAGCAGCAAGAAGGAATTTTTCCATCAGGCTGTCAACTACTGTTTTGCGGAAGGAGGCAGACAGATCGTTTACGGGAAGCTCTTCACCTCTCTGGGAGGAGTTGTGGATAAGATTTATGACAGCGGTCTTAAGACCGGAAAAGCTGAGATCATAGGGGTTTCCGCTGACCTTTGGCCTCGGAAGGGAAAAGGAGAGAGGATCTCCGGAGGAAGCAGCCTTGTCAAGATGTATACCGCCGGGATAGGGCATACCCATTGTACGGGCGGCTTTGTCAAAGGCTTCTCCTGCGGCGTCATCCCTTGTTTTTCCGATGATCTTCATATCTGTGTAGTCCCTTACCTCGACAATGTGGCTGTGACCGCCGGATACAACAAGACAAAGAAAGGGCGGCTTCAGATCCGGATGAGCGATGTAATTGGCAGCAATATGAGACCTGAGATGGTGAACGGGTATCAGCGGAAGCCCGGTGGAAAGGGAAAGACCCTTTGCAAAATTCACGCCGACTAAAAGAGCTCCGATAAGCCCCGGCGCATAGGTCACAGCAAGGGCGTCCAGGTCTGTAAGCTTCATTTCCGCCTGGGAAAGAGCTTCTCTTACAACGCCGTTAATGGATTCGCAGTGGCGTCTTGACGCTATTTCCGGAACAACGCCTCCATACAGCTTGTGTTCCTCTACCTGAGTAGCTATCACCGAAGAAATCACTCTGCGGCCGTCCTCGACGACGGCTGCGGCTGTTTCATCACATGAGCTTTCAATTGCCAGTATCTTCATCAGATAAATCTCCTGTCTTTTTTCATAATTCCTTTGTCAGTATAAGAGCATCCTCGGCAGGAGCTCTGTAAAAGCCCTTTCTCATTCCCACCTCTTCAAAGCCCATTGAAGAATAGAGGGATATTGCCTCGCTGTTTGAGACTCTTACCTCCAGGGAGAGAGACTGAGCCCCCAGGGAAAGGGAATTTCTGCAGGCCTCTGTGATAAGTGCCCTTGCAGCGCCCTGCCTCCGGTATTCCGGGAAAACAGCAATGTTTGATATATTGGCGCTTTCGCAGACTACAAATGTGCCGATATATCCGATTATCCTGTCCCCTTTTATAGCAGTAAAAAAATGAGCAATGTGGTTGTCCAGCTCTTCTTCGAGACTTTTTTCGCTCCATGGCTGGGAAAAGCAGAGCTTCTCCAGTCTTGCAAGCTCAGGGATATGCTCCTTACACATAGGGACGATAATTATTTCATTCATCAGCTGTTTCCTTCTGGGATTCATTTTTATTTGCAAGCAAAAACTTGCAGAAGGTGTCTATTGATTCCTCGATGGCTTTTCTGCACCTTCTGTAGGTTACAAGGTCAGCGCCGTAGGGATCCGGGATACCGCCCCCAAGTACATATATTTTCTCAGGAGGCACTCCCACTGTGAGAAGCGTCAGCTTGTGATCCTGGGTCATTACTACAAAGTAATCTGTAACATCTATGTCGTGTTCCCGCAGGATCCGGGGTCTGTGATGACTGATATCGATATCTATCTCATTACAGACAGTGACTGCATTAGGAGAAACGCAGGTACCGTCGCAGAATCCCAGAGCGGCACTGCTGAAAATGCTGGATATGCCGTATTCCTCGGATTTTCTGGCAAAAATAGCCTTTGCCATGGGACTGCGGCAGGTATTACCCGTACAGACAAATAATATATGAAGCATCTGCAACACCTCCTGATCAAGCCTTTGCTTCATACCATGTTTTTCCTATGCCGGCGTCTGCGATAAGGGGAACAGAAAGACTGACCGCATTCTGCATCTCCTCGCTGAGTATCCGGGCGGCCTTTTCCGCCTCATCCTCAGGAGCCTCAACGATAAGCTCATCGTGTACCTGCAGGATAAGCCGGGAACGCATATTTTCCTTTTTCAGCCTGTCGCATACCTTTATCATAGCGATCTTTATTATATCTGCGGCTGTTCCCTGTATCGGCATATTGCGGGCAACTCTTTCTCCAAAAGCCTTTATGTTCCTGTTGGAGGCGGCCAGTTCAGGGAGATAGCGCCTTCTGCCGAACATTGTAGTCACATAACCGTCCTCTTTTGCTTTTTCGGCGGTTTGTTTCATATAATTGTCTATTCCGGAATAAAGCCTGAGATAGTCTTTTATATATTCATCCGCTTCTTTTCTCGTTATCCCCAGATCCTTTGCCAGGGAAAAAGCGCCGATACCGTATACGATACCGAAGTTTACTGCCTTAGCCCGGCTTCTGAGGGCAGGGGTTATCATTTCCTCCGGAAGTCCGAATACCTTTGCTGCTGTCGAGGTATGGATGTCAGCTCCGTTACTGAAGGCTTCTATCATATTTTTGTCATTTGCAATGTGAGCCAGAACCCTCAGCTCGATCTGGGAGTAATCCGCATCCACCAGCAGACAGCCTTCCTTTGCGCAGAAGAATTTCCGCAGCTCCTTGCCCCTTTTTGTTCTCACGGGTATATTCTGCAGATTAGGCTCGGTGGAGCTTATCCTGCCTGTCCTTGTTTCCGTCTGATTGAAGCTGGAGCGTATTCTTCCGTCCGGCCCGACCACCTTAAGGAGCCCGTCGCAATAAGTAGAACGAAGCTTTGTCAGGGTCCTGTATTCAAGTATATTGTTTATTATCGGATGATATCCCCTCAGCTCCTCCAGAACCTCGGCGCTGGTAGAATATCCGCTTTTTGTCTTTTTACCCTTGGGGAGCATAAGCTTTTCAAAGAGCACAACTCCCAGCTGCTTGGGAGAATTGATATTGAATTCGCCCTCCGCCTGATCGTATATTTCCTTTGTCAGTCTGTCGATATCTTTTGTCAGTTCCTCGCCGTATCGGCGTATGCCCTCCTTGTCCACAGCAAAGCCCTCGTTTTCCATCCCGGAAAGAACTCTTGCCAGGGGAAGCTCTATCTCGTGGAGAAGCTTTGTCTGGGATTTCTTTTCTATCTCCGCTTCAAGCTTCATTTCAAGGGGGATAAGACTTTCAAAGCCTGTCTCCTTTTCACATTCACAGACTTTTATGCCATATTCTCCCATAAGCCTGTCTATGGAATAATCTGATGAATTCGGATTAAGAAGATATGCTGCCAGCATTGTGTCAAAGACTATGCCGCTGCATCCGATACCGCTTTTTTCAGCTGCCTTGAATACCGGCTTTATATTATGAGTATATTTGCTGATATTATCGTCCTCAAAAAAACGTTTGCACAGCTCCGGGAATCCCGGCATCAGGGCGTCTGAAACAAATACATATTCTCCGTTCCAGAAACTCAGGCTGGTTATCTGTTCATCATCTGTTTCGGCAATGAAGCCCACCTTTTTATTTTTAAGCTCTTGATATATTTTATCTGTATCTGTAATATCCGATATCTTTATGACTATCCTTTCTTCCTCAGACGAAGTCTCGTCCTTATCCGGAAGAAGTACATCCTCCTTGCTGAGTCCCCATTTGCTCATCAGGGAGAAAAGCTCATATTTTGCCATAAGGCCAGCTGCCGCCGCCTTATCCGGCGCGCCCGGCACATAATGCTCGATATCAGTCTCCACAGGAGCCTCTGTACAGATCGTTCCCAGCATATGACTGAGAAAGGCGCTTTCCTTTCCGGCTGCCAGCTTATTCCTGATACCGGGCTTGACATCAATAGTATCAAGCTCTGCATATATCCTTTCGATGCTCCCGAACCGGGATATAAGATCCTTTGCTCCCTTTTCTCCGATACCGGGAACTCCGGGTATGCAGTCAGAGGTATCTCCCTGTATCGCTTTTATCTCGATAAGCTGCAGGGGTTCTACTCCGTACACTTCCTTTATTTTCTCCACGTCATATACCGTCACCTCCGGTCTGCCGAATTTGGTGGCGGCTATCCGGACTGTAACGTTTGGGGATACCAGCTGCAGGCTGTCTCTGTCGCCGGTTGCGATAATACATTCGTTTCCGCTTTCGCTGCATTTTCTGGAAAGAGTACCCAGGATATCATCAGCCTCATAGCCCTCGCAGGTAACTATCCTGAAGCCAAGAGCGCTTATTATATCCTTGAGGGGCTGAAGCTGAGAGGCCAGCTCCTGGGGCATACCCTTTCTGTTTGCCTTATATCCGTCATAGGCCTTATGCCTGAAGGTGGGAGCCTTGAGGTCGAAGGCGACAGCTACAGCATCCGGGGAATTTTCTTCTATAAGCTTATGAAATGTGGTCAGGAATCCGTAGATACCATTGGTAAAATAACCGTCCTTTGTAGTCAGGGTCTTGATACCGTAATATGCCCGGTTCAATATGCTGTTTCCGTCAAGAACCAATAGCTTCATTTCATTCACTCTCCGAATTTGTTTCTTTTTTCTCCCTGCGCATACGCCTGACGGTTATTATCCAGAACGCCGCTATAAGCGCAGCGGACAGGATACACAGCAGCGTCAGAATGATCCGCATAGCCTGAAGTCCTGCAAACATCAGTATCGGTATTGCTGACAGCAGTGTGCCCAGGCCGGGGAAAATATGTATTATTATTCTCTCCCTGAATCCGTCCTTGTCCCTTATAAATCTGACAAAGGCTGCCGCTGCGATCAGAATCAAAACCGCCGAAGCCGCCGAATTCACAATAAGAAAGAAAAAAATAATTGCAAGATAATCCATATGCTTTAGTTTGTATTCCTTATTATATCCATTATACCAACATTCCTGCCGTTTTTAAGATATACCCTGGGAACTCTTTTTCCCACAAGGCATACTACCTCATAATTTATTGTTCCTGTAAGCTCTGCAATATCGTCAAAGGACATTGCTCCGTCCATACCGTCTCCGATAACTGTTACCTCATCGCCGGTATGGATATTTTCTATTCCGGTAACGTCTATCATAACCTGATCCATACAAACTCTGCCGATAACCGGAGCTTTTTTCCCGGCAACAGACATATATGCTCTCTGGCTGAGGCTCCTTGAATATCCGTCAGCATATCCTATTGGTACGGTAGCTATTACAGTGGGCTTATCTGTTACATAAATGCCGCCGTAGCTTACAGCCGTTCCGGGCTGGACTGTTTTTATCTGAGCGATTACGCTTTTGATCTTCATCGCAGGAAGCAGATCCAGTCTGCCCTTGAGCTTTCCTGACGGAGACAGTCCGTAAAGAATTATTCCCGCCCTCACGCAGTCGAAATGCGCCTGCTTATAATCAATAATAGCTCCGCTGTTTGAGCAGTGTACTATTTCAAAGCCGATGCCCCTTTCTCTGAGCTTCGATACAGCGTCAGAAAAATGCTCCAGCTGTTTCCTTGTGGCTTCGGCACCTTCCTCGGCTTCGTCTGAAACGGCAAAATGAGTGAAGATACCCTCCGGCCTGAGTCCCGGCAATTTACAGATATCAGTTATCGTATCCAGAGATGCAAAGTCTCTTTCTTTATCCTGATACATAAATCCGATCCTGCTCATTCCGGTATCTAACTTTATATGGATTTTAACTTCTTTATTTTTTCTGACAGCGTTTTCAGACAGCTCTTTCGCATATTCCTCGGAGAAAACCGCCTGGGATATATTGTTATCCGACAGTATCCCTGCATATTCAGCAGGTGTGAATCCGAGAATCAGTATCGGCAGGGCTATTCCGTTTTCCCTCAGCTGCATTGCTTCCTCTATATTTGATACCGCAAACCAGGAAGCTCCCAGTTTTTCGTATGTACGGGCAAGAAAAACTGCGCCGTGACCGTAGCCGTCGGCCTTTATAACGCACATTATTCCGGCTGAGTTATCAGCCGCTTCTCTTATCGCTTTGAAATTATGCTTTATTCTGTCCATATCGACCTCTGCCCAGGTTCTTCTTAAATAAGTTTCCATAATATCAAGCCTCACATTAAGTTTTGTGTACCTTCTATTTTACTCCATACCCACCCCGATGTCAACCAGCCCGGTGCGAGCACGCACTGCAGAAATATATTTTTGTTTTCAAGTATGTGATTTTATGGTATAATAGCCTTACGGCGTTGATTTGTTGATATTTATGTTATAATATAGAGATGTTATAATATAGAGACAGATGTCGGAGGAGCTTTACGGGAGGGCAGATTGATGAATGATGCGGACAGGATATTTGCAGAAATAAAAAAGGAAGCTGCGGCAGCAGGAATACCTTATTCTTTGAATATCCATCCCGGGGTCAGGATCAATACCAGAGCGAGGACTATTCTGGGAAGCTGCAGGGGAAATGAAAGAACCGGCTTTGTCATCAGTGTTTCAGAGAGACTCCTCAGTGCTCCGGAGATTGCTCTGAGACAGACTCTGGCTCACGAGCTGATACATACCTGCAAAGGCTGCAGCAATCACGGTGCGGTTTTCAAAGGCTATGCCGCCCGGATGAATAATATTTTCGGATACGATATATCCCGGACTACAGACCCGGAAAAATACGGAATAAGCACAGAAATGCCGGAGAGACATAAGCTGATGTGTCAGCGCTGCGGCAATGTTATAAGACGAAGCAGAAAAAGCCGTCTGGTGCAGCATCCGGAGTATTACCTTTGCACTTGCGGCGGCAGGCTGAAAAGGATACAATAACAGGAGATGATATTTTGTCGGCGAGGGATATACTTACCTGTCCGGTCTGCGGCAGACCTCTTGCGGAAAACGAGAATAAATTTATATGTAAGAAGGGTCACAGCTTTGATAAGGCAAGACAGGGCTATCTGAATCTTCTTCTGGTGCAGGATAAGCATTCCATTTCACCGGGAGATGCAAAGGAGATGCTGATTTCCAGAAGAGCCTTTCTTGACCGGGGATTTTACAGACCTGTCTGTGACGATATTGCAGGGCTTCTGAAGGAAAACTGCAGGAGCGAACATCCTGTTCTGATAGATATAGGCAGCGGAGAGGGATATTACACCAGTATACTGAAAAAGGAACTGAATGCGCAGTGTATCGGAGTGGATATTTCCAAGGAGGGGGCAAAAATGTCCTGCTCCAGGGACAGGGATATCACCTGGATCGTTGCCACAGCCTCTCACATACCTGTCGCAAGCGGCAGCGCAGATGCAGCGACGGCAGTATTTTCGCTTTTTGTAAATGACGAATACGAGAGAATACTGAAAAAGGGCGGGATACTGATTGAGGTCACAGCCGGATCCAGACATCTGATTGAACTGAAGAGAATGATATATGACCAGGTCTTTGATCAGAATAAGAAGCCGGCGCCTCACGGAGATGGCTTTGAAACTCTTTGCGAATATGACAGAAGCTTCGGAATAAGCCTTGACGAGAAAGCTCTCAGGGAGCTTCTGGAAATGACCCCTCATTTTCACCGCATAAAATACGGCAAGGAAAAGGAACTGGAGGGAAGGAATAAAACAGACCTGACAGTGAATTATATTATCAGAGTATTAAGAAAAAGATAAAAAGGAGCATACAAAATGAAAAAGAAAATTATGTTGGCTGCTCTTCTGGCACTGAGTATAGCCGGACTTTGCGGCTGTACCGGAGAGGGCGAAAGGGATCCCGAAAACCCGGATGGCAGCGGTGATATACAGATCAGCGTTGATTCGGAGGGAAAGGTAGTCTATGACCTTCATCCGGAGGAAAGCGCACCCGATCCGAAAAAGACCGGAGATCTTATAGAAAGAGACACCAAGGAAAATGAGATCATTCCCCCGAAGGGCAGCATAAGCAAGGAGGAAGCGGAAAAGCTTGTGGATTCCTGCAGCTTTGAGGGCTTCTATCTTCCCTCGAAGGCAGCGGATTTTAAAAAATTCTATTATGATATAACGAAAAGAAACGGCAAGGATTATTTTTATCTGTGCTTTTATAAGGAGAAAAACTCTGTAAGGATTTATTTCGGAACAGATGTATTAGTTGCCTGTGACGGCTCAGAGATACTTAAAAAGGACTGGACAGGAACATATGTCCCCTGCGAAAAGGACAGCGGCAAAAAGGACAAGAGCCAGGAGGAGCTGTACCCCGGCGCAAAGAAAAGCGCAAGCGAGGCTCTGTTTGCCATCTGCGGACTGGATATGAAAAAGCTGGGTCTGAAGGAAAGCCTTTCTGATTATACCTTTGAGACCGACAGCAAATTAGATACAAGAGAGGGCGTGAAGTGCTATAAATACAATCCGAAGCTCAATTTTGAATTAGTGACCAAATTAAGCTCTCCCATATTCGTTACAGCCGACGGCACCGACAGGGTGCTTGTCCTGGATCAGAAAACCAATAAATACACTGAAATAAAAAAATAATTTTGAAAGGATGATCTAAATGATAGTCAAACCAAAGGTAAGAGGATTTATCTGCACAACAGCTCACGCAGAGGGCTGCAAAGCCTCTGTTAAAGCCCAGATCGATTATGTCAAGGCACAGCCTCACAGCGAAAGGGGACCTAAAAAAGTCCTTGTTGTAGGCGCTTCAATGGGTTACGGACTTGCTTCAAGAATCTCTGCAGCCTATTCCTACGGCGCAGCCACATTAGGAGTTATTTTTGACAGAGCAGCATCCGGCTCAAGGACAGCTACCTCCGGCTGGTATAATACAGCGGCTTTTGAGGAATTTGCTGCTGCTGACGGACTTTATGCAAAGACCATAAACGGTGACGCATATTCAAAGGAGATCAAGGAAAAGACTATCGAACTCATCAAGAAGGATATGGGAAAGGTAGACTGTGTTATATACAGCCTTGCAGCTCCCAGAAGGACAATGGAGGACGGGACTGTCTATACATCTGTTCTCAAGACCGTAGGAGAGTCATATACAAATAAGACAATAAATCTGAAGGACAATACAGTAAGCAACATTACAGTTGAACCGGCAACGGAAGAGGAGATAGAAGCGACAGTCCGCGTTATGGGCGGAGACGACTGGAAGCTCTGGATAGAAGCTCTCAAAGCAGCTGATGCTATTGAGGACGATGCTGTTACAGTGGCTTATTCATATATCGGTCCGGAAATAACACATCCAATGTATGCTGACGGCTCAATCGGAAAGGCAAAGGATGATCTTTTTGCTGCCTCAAAGGAAATAACCGAAAAAGGCATCAGGGCTTATATTTCCGTAAACAAGGCTCTTGTCACCCAGTCCAGTGCTGCGATTCCGATAGTTCCCCTTTATATCTCTATTCTCTATAAGGTTATGAAGGCTCACAATGTCCACGAGGGCTGCATTGAGCAGATGTGCAGGATGTTCAATGAGAAAATATTCTGCGGAGAGACAAAGACAGACGATACGGGAAGGATCCGTATGGACGACCTGGAAATGCAGGATGAGATTCAGACAGAGGTGAATAAACTGTGGTCTGAAATAAGCAGCGACAACCTGGATACTCACGCAGACCTGGAGGGATATCATCAGGATTTCTACAGGCTCTTCGGCTTCGGAATCGACGGAGTAGACTACGACGCCGACATCGACCCTGACGTCCGTATCCCCAGCCTGGAACAGTAACCATCGGCAGCGTCGACGCCTGCACAGTGCCTGTGCTCTCTGTTTCGGATATTCTCGTGCCGCGATGAAAGTAACAGAATACCAGACATAAAGTTTCGCCAGCCTTTACAAAGGCTGCGGTTTCCAAAGGCAGAGCCTTTGGTCGCTGTTCGCAGACAGCGAAATACTCCGGGGGGTTCGGAGGCATAGCCCCTGACATCTTATGCATAGAAAAGCACTTATGGCTTCGATACCATAAGTGCTTTGTTTATTATATTATATTTTATATTATTGTATTATTCAGGGGATCATTCCCCGGCTGGGTTTGTATATTTTCCGGAATAATTGTGCGCCTTGTCCAGGAGCATATCCTTGACCTTCATCAGCCTTGTACGGCTGCTTCTGTCGTTTTCCTCAAGCTTCATGGAGATGTATTTGATAGTCTCCTCATACCTTGGGATCATAACGTGTTCCAGAGAATTTACCCTTCGTCTTGTTCTTTCTATTTCCGCTGCCATAAGCTCACAGCTTTTTTCTGTTTCTGCAAGACGGATAAGCTCCGGGAGAAGCTCCTGCAGAGACATTACTGCGCCGTCCAGCTCAAATGAGGTAAAGGCGAAGCCATAGGGGAAGATATCTCCCTCGTTGGGGCTTTCTGCCACAGAGGAAAAGACAGGAACATCAACGCTCATTATATTTTTTGAATCTATTTCCACACCCGTCTGCTGTTTTGAGGACATAAGGGAGCTGTCCAGAGCCTGATGGCTCATTACAGAGCTGGCGCTGATAAAATGGGCGTTACATTCAGAAAGCTTTTTCTCCACCTCATCTCTCAGCTTCTTGTTTTCCTGTACCAGCTCAATAAACTGGCGCATCAGCTCATCTCTTTTATCCTTGAGCATTTTATGACCTCTCTTTGCAGTCTGGAGCTGCTTTTTGAGCTTAGTCATCTGCATTCTTGTCGGGTTAACATTCATTATAGCCATTTAAGAACCCCCACAGGATCATTCAGCATAGTATTTGTCGAGCATATCGTCTTTGATACGTTTGAGCTCGCTTCTGGGAAGTATATGCAGAAGCTTCCAGCCAATATCGAGAGTTTCCTCGATAGAACGGTTTGCAGTGTATCCCTGGGATACATATTCTCTCTCAAAGGCCTCGGCAAATTCAGCATATTTTTTATCAATGTCTGTAAGAGCAGCTTCGCCAAGGACGATCATCAGCTCTCTTGCGTCCTTTCCTCTTGCATAGGCAGAGAAAAGCTGGTTCATTGTAGCTGCGTGATCCTCTCTTGTTCTGCCTTCACCTATACCCTTGTCCTTAAGTCTGGAAAGAGAGGGAAGAACATCAATAGGCGGAGTGACGCCCTTTCTGTAAAGCTCACGGCTGAGGATGATCTGACCCTCTGTGATATATCCTGTAAGGTCAGGGATAGGATGGGTCTTGTCGTCCTCCGGCATTGTCAGTATCGGTATAAGGGTGATGGAACCATCCTTACCCTTCTGTCTGCCGGCACGCTCATAAAGAGTTGCCAGGTTGGTATACATATATCCGGGATAGCCTCGTCTGCCGGGAACTTCCTTTCTTGCGGCGGAGACCTCACGGAGAGCGTCTGCATAGTTTGTGATATCTGTCATAATAACGAGAACGTGCATTCCCATATCAAACGCAAGATATTCTGCGGCAGTAAGAGCCATTCTCGGAGTTGCGATACGCTCGATAGCCGGGTCGTTTGCAAGGTTTACAAACATTACAGTTCTGTCGATTGCGCCGGTCTCCTTGAAGGACTGTACAAAATAATCGGATTCCTCATAGGTAATACCCATTGCGGCAAATACAACCGCAAACTGTTCATTCTTTCCGCGGACAGCTGCCTGTCTTGCGATCTGGGCTGCAAGCTGGGCATGGGGGAGACCGGAGGCGGAGAAGATGGGAAGCTTCTGACCTCTGACGAGAGTATTCAGTCCGTCAATAGCTGAGATACCCGTCTGTATAAATTCCTGAGGATAGTCTCTTGCTGCAGGATTCATAGGAGTTCCGTTTATATCCAGTCTTTTTTCCGGTATAATAGCAGGACCGCCGTCGATGGGATTACCCAGACCGTCAAAAACTCTGGAGAGCATATCGGGAGATACGGGAAGCTCCATTGATTTTCCGATAAATCTCACCTTTGAGCCGGCGAGGTTAATGCCTGCTGCGGACTCAAAAAGCTGAACAAGAGCATTTTTGCCGTCTATCTCCAGTACCTGGCAGCGTCTGATATCGCCGTTGGGAAGCTCTATTTCTCCCAGCTCGTTATATGTTACATCTTCAACGTCGCTGACCATCATCAGAGGACCGGCAACCTCTCTTATAGTGCGGTATTCCTTTGGCATCAGTCCTCACTCCTTTCCAGGGCATCCTTTATTTCCTTGTCAAGAATTGCACTGATAGAAGCAAATTCCTGATCTATATTTTCTTCCTTTTCATACTTGAATCGTCCTATTCTCTCGCGGACAAGCATTCCGATGAGAAGGTCCACATTTGCGCCCTGTTCAAGAGCCTCGATAGACTTGTCATAGCACAGGAGGATAGCTCTCATCATCAGAACCTGCTTTTTCAGGGAGGTGTAGGTATCCACAGAGTCAAAGGCGTTCTGGTGCAGATAGTCCTCACGGATAGCCCTTGCTGTTTCCAGCTTGAGCCTGTCGGGAGCGGAAAGAGCGTCCATACCAACAAGGTTGACGATTTCCTGGAGCTCGGATTCATCCTGGAGAAGAGCCATAAGCCTGCCCCTCAGCTCCATAAAATCAGGTGAGGCATTCTTTGCATACCAATCGGAAAGCTGGTCTGTATAAAGCGAATAGCTTGTGAGCCAGTTTATTGCGGGGAAGTGTCTCTTGTATGCGAGACTTGCATCAAGTCCCCAGAATACCTTTACGATACGGAGGGTAGCCTGGGATACCGGCTCGGAAATGTCACCGCCGGGAGGTGAAACGGCTCCGATAACTGAGAGAGCACCCTCTGTATCATTACTGCCGTTAACTATTATTCTTCCGGCTCTTTCGTAGAACTGAGCAAGACGGCTTCCCAGATAAGCGGGATAACCTTCTTCACCGGGCATTTCCTCAAGACGTCCGGACATTTCACGAAGAGCCTCTGCCCAACGGGAGGTGGAATCTGCCATAAGAGCTACGGTATATCCCATATCCCTGAAATATTCAGCAATAGTGATACCTGTATAGATAGAAGCCTCACGGGCAGCAACGGGCATATCTGATGTATTTGCGATCAGAACGGTTCTCTCCATCAGGGAGTTGCCTGTTCTCGGATCCTTAAGCTCCGGGAACTCATTGAGAACGTCTGTCATTTCATTTCCGCGCTCTCCGCAGCCTATATATACGATTATATCTGCGGAAGCCCATTTAGCCAGCTGATGCTGAACGACTGTCTTGCCTGAGCCGAAGGGACCCGGAACAGCTGCGACACCGCCCTTTGCGATAGGGAAGAGGGTATCTATTGTTCTCTGACCGGTGGTGAGAAGTATATCCGGGGAGAGTTTTCTCTTGTAGGGTCTGCCCACACGGACAGGCCACTTGGTAGCCATCCTGATTTCTTCCTCATTGCCGTCCTTTTCAACAACAGCAACTACATCATCAACAGTGAATTCTCCGGAGCGGATATCCTTTATCTTTCCGGAGATCTTATTGGGAACGAGTACCTTGTGGAGCACCGCATGGGTCTCCTGAACTGTGCCGATAACGTCACCGGCAACTACTTCATCGCCTTTTTTGGCGCAGGGCTTGAATTCCCATTTCTTTTTATGGTCGAGAGAGGGCACCTCTACACCTCTTTTGAGGTTGTTGCCTGCTACCCTCATTATCTCGTTAAGGGGACGCTGTATACCATCGTAGATAGCTCCGATGAGACCGGGACCCAGTTCGACCGAAAGGGGAGCGCCGGTGGATTCCACAGCTTCTCCGGGGCCGAGACCGGAGGTCTCCTCATAAACCTGGATAGAAGCCTTGTCTCCGTGCATCTCGATTATCTCTCCGATAAGTCTCTGGTCGCTTACACGTACAACGTCGAACATATTTGCATTCCGCATTCCCTCTGCGATAACAAGAGGGCCTGCTACTTTTGTGATTACTCCGCTTATCAAATCTCACACCTCTTTATTAGTGTTGTATATCGGCGTCTGCCGAAGAGTATTATCTGAATAGTATGTCGGATCCTACAGCCTGCTCAACAAAGGCAGAAAGACGCCTGGAGCCGATACCTGTGTTTCCTCTCGCACCGGGGAGGGGTATTATTGCAGGCACGGGTTTTTCTGAATATTTATCCCGTTCCTTTTTTGACGCCTCAAAAAGCTCCTCGGTCATATAGATGATGGCATATGTATCTCTTTCAGCCACCGCTTTCAGTACAACGGCGCTGTCTGAGGGCTCGTTGCACAGTATTACATCTATACCGACAGCGCCGAAGCCCTTGACGCTTTCGCTGTCGCCGATGATGGCAATATTCTTAACCATAGTATTCACGCAGCCTTTCTCTTATTTTATCGGGAGAAGTCCGTGTGTTGATTCCGCCGGATATGATATATATTATCTTTCTCTCGCATTCACATCCCAGATAATATCCGAAAAGGGGCTCTGCGCCTTCTGTGGTATATCTGCAGTATTTTTTTGCCAGAGAGATAAGCTTGTTGTCAACAAACCTTTCCAGCGCCGGGGGAGAGCTTCTGTAGAAGCCGATTGCTGTCCTGCAGTCATAGGCCCGGATGCTCTCTGCATATTTCAGCAGATTATCATAGCCTGACACCGCCTTGGCAGCAAGAGCCCTGCAGTCAAGGCCCTCTACCCTGCAAAGCACAGCGTCAAGATAATCTCTGGAGGCTTTTGTCCTCGCGGCTCTTATGGCGATCTTTATATCCGCATAAAAAGCCATTGTTTCAAAGTATTCCCTGAGAAATCCCGATCCGGAAGCTTTTCCTTTTGATATGAGATGTTCCATCAGGGCTTTGTCTGCGATACCGTCAGAAAGACGGGCGTCGCTGCTGTGAGCAAGAATATCATAGCTTTCTCTGGCGGCGTCAGCCAGCCATTCCGGAAGCTTGTCAAATTTCCTGTTTTCAACAGCTTTTCTTATCACATCCGGATCTATAGTATAGGGATCCAGGAGAAGCTTTCTGTAGTCCTTTTCAAATATCGTACCCTTGAGGATAGTCTTGAAGTTGTGTATGTCATTCTGGAGAAGAAAGACATTGAAAATCTCGATATCAGGAGCAACTCCCCTGAGATATTCCCAGGTTTTCTTTTCGTTGCTTTCAAGGATATCCTCAGTGGTGTCTCCCTCTCCGTAACCCTTATCCTTGAGAAAACGGATGAGGTCAGCCTCGTTTTTCATCAGGAGCATCTGTTCAAAATCAGCCTGGGAAAAAAGGGAGCACTCTTTTGCTCTTACCGAGCCGATAGAAAATTCATATGATAATGCCACACAAATTCCCCCTTAATCCTTAAAAAGCTCTTTGCTGATGATATCCTCTATTTCCTCGCGCTTTTCGTTGATAATTGAAATGAAGCTGAGGTTTTCCTCGATATCCCCGTTTTTCAGAACGAAGCCGCTTTCGATGCTCTCAAAGGGTTCCTTTGAGATTTCGGCGGAAACACCGCATTTGCTGAGTCTTTCCTTCAGATCCGCCGGAAGTCTTTTCAGATCCTTTTCACAGAAATATATTACACCCTTTTCAGCCTTTACAGAGGATGCCAGCCTGACGATTATATCAAAGTATGCCTTGTCGTCAAGCCCTGTCATATATTTGTAGATATGATCTATAGCTTCATTGATCTTTTGTCTTTTTGTTCTGAGAATAGCTTTTTGTCTTTCCAGCTCCTTTTTACTTTTAAGAGCCTTCAACATATTATCTGACTGAAGCTGTATCTTATGTTCGCCTTCATGCTTTATGTCCTGTGCCTGTTTTTCGGCTTTTTTGACTGCTTCAGTATAGACCTTGTCTGCATCGGCAGTAATACCGGCAATTTTGTCATCGGTCTCCTGCCTTATCCTCGCAAGGATCTTTTCGCCGCTGCTCATAAACGCACCTGCCTTTACTTATATATTCACTGCGGTAGGTACCGCGCCTGATCACATCTTGATGTTAGGAATGGTGATTACCATGAGCAGAGAAACGATGAATGCAAGAAGAGCGTAGATCTCAACGAGGGTAATGGATACCATTGCCTTTGAGAAGTTCTTTTCATCCTTTGCACACATTGAGATACCTGCAACTGCTGCCTTTCCCTGAGCAAAGCCGGAGATCATACCGCCGATACCGATAGCGAAGGAAGCGCCGAGATAAGCAAGACCCTGCATGAGTGAGGGCTCTGTACCGCCAAGGATGCCGCAGTTGATCATTACAAGGAAGCCGACGATGAAGCCGTAAAGTCCCTGTGTACCGGGGAGAAGGGTGAGTACCAGCATTTTACCAAACATTGAGGAATCCTCTGAGAGGACGCCCATTGCAGTCTGTGCTGCAGAGCCTACGCCCTTTGCAGAACCGATGCCTGCGAAAACTGTTGCTACTGTTGCTGCCAGGATGGCGAAAATAATACCGTTCATAAATTTTTACCTCCGAATTGACTGTTTATTTTTGTTTTTTTACTTTGAAATTTTTGCTGCCGGGGGAGAAGGGCTCAAAGAGCCTGCCGCCGCCCTCGTAGAATTTGCTGAACATTTCCACATACTGGAGACGCATCGTATGCACATATGATCCCAGTGCATTCAGGCCGATGGTTATCGCATGACCTGCTATGAATATCACTATCATGAATATGATACCAAAAACGCTGGTACCCATCAATGTGGAAAGCATATTAAAGACCTGTGCCATTACTCCGGTGGTCAGACCAAGAGCAAGAAGTCTGGAATAGCTCAGAAGGTCGCTTATGTAGCTTGTGATATCATAAAGCGAAGCAACGCCTCCGATGATCTTTCCGAAAATGCCCTTTTTCTCTCTTCCCTGTGTCAGCACCAGTCCCAAAGCCGACGCAGCCGAAATGCCGCCGCCCACATATACCAGCACCGGAAGAGCCGCTATGCCTGCCCCCAGGACTGCAAAGCCGATGAGCATCGTCATCCAGAGCCCTGTATCAAAGAGAGCCTGGGCATACTGCTTTTCCTTCCAGCAAACATAGAACTTACATCCCATACCCACAAGGATATGTACAAGTCCCAGGCCGATGGAAAGGATCATTATTGTCAGCGCGTCCTTTTGTGTATCAAGAGTAGGCCAGGGCAGCATCTGCTGCATTGTTATCTCGTTGCCTGTTACCATCTTATATATCACAGCCGGAGCGTCTCCGAATATACTGCCGAATACAAGTCCCCAGAATACGGTGAAAATTCCGCAGTACTGGAAAAGCTTAAGATTATCATGCATCTTCTTATCCGGCTTCAGTATCTTCAGCATAAGCGTAGTCGCTATTATCATCAGCAGACCGTACCCTGCGTCGGAAAACATCATTCCGAAGAAGAAATAGAAGAAAAATGCCAGAACAGGCGTGGGATCCACGTCTGAATGAGACGGGGGGGAATACATCGTTACAATGCTTTCTGCCGGACTTGTAAAGCTGTTGTTTTTCAGCTTTACCGGAGCGTCGTCTCCTGCAGGTCCGAATTCCACCACGCAGGTCACTGCCTTTTCACACATTTCCTGAAGCTTTTCGCAATCCTCCTCCGGAACATATCCGTAAAGGATGAAAACGTGCTTTGTCTGGTCAAGCTCAGATATTACCTTATATTTTTCGGATCTCATCTGGAAATAATCCTGTATATCCCGGATATCCTCTCTGTATCCGACATAGCCGGCGATATCCTTTTCGGTTTTTTCCAGCTTTGCCTCAAGCTCCTTGTCCCTTTCCCTATATTTCTGCATTTTTACCTTCGGCGTCTTTGAGGTAGGGTTAAGAGGTCTTGTGAATCCCATTGATCGCAAAACATTCTCTGCCTCCTCCTTCTGACTCAGAGGCGTACATATTACTGCACAGGTCTGATTTGAAGATGAATAGAGCAGCTCATATTCAAATACGAGATCGGGCGCTTCCTCTGCCAGCGTCTCTGACAGAGAGGTGTCATCGTAGTATGAAGGAAAGCTTCCGATAAAAACTGCAGAAGCTGCGGAGTCCGGAGTGTTCATCGGGATATCCAGATCGCTCCATGGCTCAAGCTGTGCTGAGGCGGCTTTTATCCTTATCCTTTCCGCTGCGATATCCACCCGCTGCTTATCCAGATCCAGGATCTTCTGACATATACCGATTATTTTTGCAGAGCTGGCGCTGAGCCGTCCTACATAATCCGGGTCTACCTCTTTCGATCCCTTGAAAGCACCCAGGATCCCTTTTTTATCAGGTGAAGTCCTGTCCAGGATTTTGAGCGCCTGCTCTGTCAGCAGGATATTTCTGTCAAACTGATTAAGCTGAGCTGAAGTGTCTGTTCTCTCAAAGCCCTCCTCAACCTCTTCCTTGTGGCGGATATGTACAAGGGAACTGTCCTGTAGATGTTCCAGAAGTCTTTTTCTGTCCCTTTTGAGGGCAATGATCTTAACTGTATTCATTTTTAGCTTAGCCAAATCGTCATCACCACACTTTCAAGTTTGCTTTTAAAGTCAGCTTGTAATAGCTTCAACGACAAGCTTTGTTACTCTGTCAAGATTTTTGTCTGCTTTACTGCAAAGCTCACTGCACTGAGCGTCGGTTTTTTTTCTGTCCCTTTCGAGCTCCAGCTGTGAGCTTTTCTCGATAGCGGCAGCATCGTCCCGAAGCATCTTATCAACCTCACTGCGGGCATCGCTTATTATCCGGGCTGAATCGGTCCGGGCATTTCGCTTTTTTTCTTCCGCGTGTTCCCTTGCATCAGCCTCTTTTTTTCTGCACTCTTCTTCCGTCTGTAGTATAGCTTCTATCATTTCTTTTGCCACCTTTTATCCCCCCTTTTCAAAGTGTACATACAATTAGATTAAACCATAAATTCATCCATAAGTCAATACAGGCGGTGCGTGCCTCGGTGCGTGCCTCGGTGCGTGCTCGCACTGAGCGTGTTCGCGTTATCGCTCATTCCATTCGCTCTGTCGTGCGTACATATACTCTCGTCGCGCGGCGATAGGTATTGAGGTATTGTTATGGGGGTAGTCTGTGCGTATATGGTTTGTTTTCTGAGGCGATAGTCTCTGCGGTGCGTGCCTCCGGCACGGGACAAAACGGGGACCCAAAAATGGGGCTGCGCCCCCTTTGAGGTTGCCCCTTTTTGTAATTCCCCTCCTTGAACCCCTGCTGTGTTTGTCGGGTAGTTTGTATGGCTGATTCAGCATGGTATGAGCCGGGTAGAACATATTTGGAGCTGTCGGTTTATATGATAACAAGGGTTGCTTATGTTCCTTGATTTCTGCTCATAGAAGCAGAGGTACATACGCACTTTTGTCAGCTGTCAGTATGTTCGGCACTAAAAAAGGAGGAGGGATTTCCAGAGGGGGGAACCCTGGTTCACCTTTTTGGCTCCGTGCCGAAGGCACGCAACTGCACAGACTGTCGGATGAAATAAACAACCAAGACGCGCAAAAACTTACCATTGCCACACACCCATTATTATTTTTTCAGTCTTAAGGCAACACCGCACAGAGATTGCGCGTCAGATTTCGAGCATAATTTTTTGTCAGATTGACAAAATCGACGCAGGAATACTGACGTATTTCAAGGAGATTTTGGCGAAAATGACGGAAAATTTGCCGAAAGATGGCGTGCAAAGCCGTCAGGCGGTCGCCCAGCGGTGTTGCCTTAAATTTTCAGTATTTATTTCTTTCTAAAATATACGCTTCTCTTCCGTAGGTAGAAATTCTCAGCCAGTTTTCGCTTTTGTTCCGGAATGCGCCTGTCACCACTACAAAATGTCTGAATATCCTCTCTCCCCTGCCGTGAAACATTTCCGGTGTGAAATCCTCCTGCCCGATCATATTTTTTCTGAAGCCGTCGGTATAATTTCCGGCGCTGCCTCCGATCCTGAGTATGACAGGGATATTTTGTTCAAGGGAAGAGCATATTTCCCCGAAGGAGCGGCTTCCGGTTTTCCATATTTTCGGGGGCGTCCAGCCGTACCGTCGGCTCAGCCTTTTTATTCCCCGTTTCATTTTTGAGCTGTCCAGTCCCCACAGACTGATAGAAAAATATTCCCGGCACAGCCGTCTTATCATATCTGTATATATGTCGGCTTCAATACCATTTTCCACAGGAGAGTTCCCTGCAAGATATTCCAGTAGCTGAGGGTTTTTATATTCCGGGACATTTATAAGCAGATAAAGCATAACATCGGCAGCTGCGATCACTCCGCACCCATGTCTGTCAATTTTCGGGTCGGTTTTCCGGAACCATCCCTGACTGCCCCCGTAACTGGGCTTTGCTTCTTTTACAGATATGTATTCATTGCTAAGAGCTGCTATCATTTCCATATTATTTTGCTCCTGTTATATCTCTTACCACTTCGCCGGCAAGTATAAGACCTGCAGCTGATGGCACAAAGGATATGCTTGCCGGCACAGGCTTTCTGCTTTCGTCATCAAAAAGCTTTACCGCCGGAGTGATGGGTTCTTCTCTGGAATAGACTACCTTAAGCTTTCTGACCCCTCTTGCCTTCAATTCCCTTCTCATTACTCTTGCCAGGGGACATACCGAGGTTTTGTAAATGTCAGATATTTCAAACATTTCCGGATGAAGCTTATTTCCGGCGCCCATTGACGAAATGACCGGAACGTTTTTTTCCTGTGCTCTTATGATTATGGATATTTTTGCGCTGACGGTATCCACAGCGTCGACCACATAAGTATACCGGGAAAAATCAAACTCTCCGGCTGTTTCCTCGCTGTAAAAGAGGTTATAAATATTTATTTTCACATCCGGGTTGATGCTGTATGCTCTTTCTGCTGCAGCTTCTGTTTTGTACATTCCCACGCTTTTTGTCGTTGCAATTATCTGTCTGTTAATATTGCTGACAGATACCCTGTCCTTATCGATGATATCCAGGGTGCCGATGCCGCTGCGTACAAGAGCCTCTATAACATATCCTCCCACGCCTCCTGCGCCGAAAACTGCTACTCTGGAGGAACGCAGGCGCTCCATTGCTTCTTTTCCCACAAGCAGCTCTGTTCTTTCAAATATTCCCTCCACGGAACATCACTCCTTATAATCGACAAAAAGAGGAAGCCGCCCGGACTTCCTCTTAAACCTGTCAGGCACTTGCCTGCTTAGCTTCCTCATTTTTAACGATGTCAACAGTTCTTTCTACTGTATATTTTGAAAGACAAGCATCATTGGTATCATATTTGAGTTTCTTGCATTCTTCTTCAAGATATGATTTGTAGTCGTCATCCTTCATAGCCCTGAGAACAGTCTCTCTCGATACAGCATCTGTATCCTGCTCTGAATCCGAGGAATCCTTATCCTCTGTTGACTTTATCTTTGCGGCCTTTTCGTTGATATCTCCCTTATATATAAGGTAATAAACACCGTCGATTTCCTTGACATCAGCCTTTTTGCTGCCAAGAGCCTTTATAGCCTCCTGAAGCTTTTCCGGAAGAGAGGATTTTGAAAGATCCGCTGTATCAGAAACGCTGTCGGATTTTTCCTTCTCGAAATCCTTCTTATATTCCTCATCAATATCGGTTGTCTTTTTCTTGCCCTCGTTAAGCTCCTTGGCATATTTTCCGAAGTTTGATTTTACCTTATCCTTTTCGGAATCCTCTATATCGGTTTTGTTGCCGTCTGAGCCTGTAGTTGTAAAGGTATAGGGGATATAGTAATAATCCGTATAGTTATCGGTATAGAATTTTTTCAGCTGCTCGTCGGTGACCTCCTTGGGGCCGCCCTTGCCGTAGAAATATTTGAAAAGCTCATTTGAAAGCTGAGGATAAACGACAGAGCAGTCTGCGATCGTGCCGGTGGAAACGCCCAGCGTTGTAAAGAGATCGTTTCCGTTTTTCTCCATATATGAAATATACTGCTTTCTGTAATCCTCAATCGGCTTCTTGTCATATTCGACCTTATTCTCCTTGAGGAGCTTATCCACTGTAAGAGCCTCAAGACATCTCTGCTTTGCCTTGTTTTTGATCCAGTCAGCCATTTTCTTTCCTTCTACTTTATAATCGTAGAATTTTGAATCGCTCACTTTTATAGTCTTGCTGTTGCCGTCATCGTCCTTATTTTCCTCGCCGTATTTCTGGATAGCCTCGTTTGTGGCGGAGTAAGTATAGTATATCCATGTGCCGTTTGAGAGGGTCTTATCCTTTGTCTTATAGCTCCACGAGGTATCAGCGCATCCGGCTGCAGACATAAGCACTGCAAATGCACCAAGCACAGCCACAGGTTTAACGATACTTTTTATTTTCATTATCTGGTTCTTCCTTTCAAGTTTATCATACGCATATAGGCTTATTATATAACAATTCTTGCATAAAGTCCACAAAAATTTTAAAAAAATTCCGCGCCCGGCGTGACGCCGGACCCATGTTCGTATAATCGCTCGTTTACAATCGCTATGTTATTCATAAACAAGCTTTCGTGCAGCGGCATCCGGCGCTCACTACCCCGGACAACACTCACACCCTCCTCCGCCGCACCTCTCACGGGCTGCTTCCTGCGGCCGGTTTATTCTGACTTCCGGTAGTCCACTCCATTTTTATTTACAAACTAATTGAAAACCGTAAGAACTTCCATTACTCATAAGCTTTCTATAACAGAAGCGACACCATTACTATTCAGTTATTCCTTAACTTCTTCCGATCTCCAGAATATGCTTCAGGACTTCTGTGGGAGTTTCGCCGCTTTTTATTGCCACACTTATGTGGGGCTTGCCGCTCATATCAAGATTTGCCCTGTAGCCCTGCCTTACGGAGTTTTCCATGATATCAGCCGCACCCTCGCAGCGTATTTCCCGGAAGAATATCCTCAGCTGGCTGTCCACCTGTCTTATAGCATTGACCCCCAGGGTCTGAGCCTTGCTTCTGATCAGAGCTACATTTACAAGTGCGCCGGCATCCTCCGGAGGATCTCCGAATCTGTCTATCATTTCATCTATAACATCTCCGGCATCCTCGCTGTTTTTTATATCTGCTATACGGCGGTACATTTCCAGCCTGTGGCTGAGATTGCTGATATAATCCTCCGGCAGATGAGCGTCCTCCTGTATATCAATAACGCAGTCGCTGTCCACCGGTTTTATTTTTTCTCCCCTGGCCTCACTCACAGCCTGTCCCAGAAGCTTCATATACATATCATATCCCACATCGGTCATATGTCCGTGCTGATGAGCTCCCAGCATATCTCCGGCTCCTCTTATCTCCAGATCTCTCATTGCGATACGGAAGCCCGAACCGAATTGGGTAAATTCCCGGATAGCCTCCAGCCTTTTCTGGGATATCTCGCTGAGAGCCTTGTTCCTTGGGAAGGTGAAATACGCATAAGCTCTTCTTGTGGATCTTCCCACTCTTCCTCTCAGCTGATGAAGCTGTGAAAGCCCCATTCTGTCGGAATTTTCGATTATAAGAGTGTTTGCATTGGGGATATCCACTCCCGTTTCTATTATTGTGGTACTGACAAGGACATTTATTTCCTGCTCCAGCATACGGCGCCATACGTCGGAAAGCTCTCCTTCGCTCATTTTGCCGTGTCCTACTCCCACTACAGCTTCAGGAACAGCCTTTGAGATAGCCGCCGCTTTTTCCTCTATGCCCTCCACGCGGTTAAAGAGGTAAAAGACCTGTCCGCCCCGGCGAAGTTCTTTTCTTATCGCCTCGTGGATAACGGCGTCGTCATATTCCAGAACATAGGACTGCACCGGATATCTGTCCTGGGGAGCCTCCTCCAGAGACGACATATCCCTTATTCCCGATACTGCCATATTAAGCGTCCGGGGGATAGGCGTTGCCGACAGGGTGAGTATATCCACACTGCTGTATTTTTCCTTGAAGTTTTCCTTCTGTTCAACGCCGAAGCGCTGTTCCTCGTCAATGATAACAAGTCCGATATCCCGGAATTCGATATCCTTCTGCACAAGTCTGTGGGTTCCCACAACTATGTCGATATCTCCCTGTCTGAGCTTTTTGATTATTTCAGCCTGCTGCTTCGGGGTACGGAATCTGGAGAGCAGCTCTGTATTCACGGGATACCCCTCAAATCTTCTCAGTATCGTCTGATAGTGCTGCCAGGCGAGAATGGTAGTGGGTACAAGAATCGCGCATTGTTTGCCGTCTGTAACGCATTTGAAGGCTGCCCTGAGAGCAACCTCTGTTTTTCCGAAGCCCACATCTCCGCAAAGGAGTCTGTCCATCGGGACGACCTTTTCCATATCCTCCTTTATCTCCGATATGCACCTTATCTGGTCGTCTGTTTCCTCATATTCAAACCTGGCTTCGAAATCTCTCTGCCATTCGTTATCGGGAGAAAAGGCAAAGCCTCTTGCCTTCATTCTCTCGGAATAGACCTTTATCATTTTATCGGCAATATCCTTGACTGCCTTTCTTACTCTTGCCTTGGATTTTGACCACTGGTCGCTTCCCAGTCTTGAGAGCTTTACCACTGTTTCCTCCTTCGGCCCTATATATTTAGCGATCATATCCAGCTGGGTGACAGGCACAAACAGTGACCCGCCTCCGGCATATCTGATTATTATATAATCCTTTACGATGCCGTGTATCTCCTTTTTTTCCACACCCATAAACTGTCCTATGCCGTGGTTGCTGTGGACAACAAAATCTCCGGGAGACAGATCCTCCAGGGCGAATATCGCTCCCTTTTTCCGTTTTTTCTTTTTGCTTTTCTTTGCGGCAGAAAGAGAAATTCCGTGGGTTATGAGCGCAAAGCCTGCGTGGGGATATTCAAAGCCCCTGCTGAGAGAGCCGGGAGCGACAAACAGTCCGCCGCTTCCGGGTTCGGTGTTTTCGTCCGCTTCTACAGCGTCATAGCCCTTTTCCCTCAGTTCATCGCACAGTATTCCGGCATTCTTTTTTGTTCCGGCAAGGATGACGCAGACGGTATTCCGGGAAACGAGGCCGTCCAGTTCTTCGCACAATACGCTGAGAGAGCCGCTCCAGACAGAGAGCTGCTTTGCCGTAAAGCTGACCAGTTCTCTCAGAGGGAGCTCACAGCTGCCTCTGGTGAAATTATCAATAAATACAGTGTCCCGCTGGGAAAGAGCAGAAAGATGATACTCCCATTCCATACTGAAGCTGTCAAGTCCCCGGCACAGGATACCCTCCTTGACGTAATCCTCCAGATCTTCACTCCACTGGGTCATAACAGCTCTTACTCTGTCCTTCTGCGCAGGCTGTTCTGATACAAAAACTATCTCATTATCATCAAAATAATCATACAGCGTGGCAGGTGTTTCGTATATAAGGGAATAATACTTGTCGATGGAGGTAAGCATCTGACCTGCTCTGACAGCCTCCGCTTCCTTTTTCATTATTTCCTTTGCGGCGGCTCCCTTTTTTCCTCTCAGGGCTGAGGCCTTTGCTTCGATCTTTTCCGCAAGCTCCTCCCTGTCAGCTATAAGCAGCTCTCCTGAGGGGGTTATGGTAAATTCCTCCACAGGGTCTGTTCTTCTCTGGGTCTCCGGGTCAAATTCAGATATGGTGTCTATCTCATCTCCCCAGAATTCTATTCTGCAGGGCATGGCTTTTCCGGGGATAAAGATATCCAGTATGCCTCCCCGGACAGAATACTGCCCTGTGCCCTCCACATTATCCGTTCTGCTGAAGCCGCAGCCTTCCAGCACCGACACCAGCTCCTCCATTGAGACCTCGTCTCCCTGACGATATACGCCAGTATATTTTTTCAGGGTATCCATAGGTATGGTATACTGGAGAGCCGCATCCGCGCAGGCTACGATGATATCGCAGCTTCCGCAGACAAAGGAAAACAGGGCTCCTATCCTCTTGTGAGAAAACTCTCCGGAAACACCGGCGACCTCTCTGAAGGTAAAGTCTCTGGAGGGATAGAATACCGCCTTCTTTCCCATGGCGCAGATATCCTCGCAGAGCCTTACCGCCTCTATTTCATCCGCTGCCAGCACCAGCGCCCGTCTCCCCAGCCTTGTACACATGGTATATATCAGGTGAGCCTTGTGTACCCCGGAAAGTCCTGTGGCCATTGCCGGAGTCTGTCCTCTCCCGACAGCTTTTTCCAGCGTCCTGTATTCTTCTGTTTTATTCAGCACATCATTCAGAAGTTTCATTTTATCCCTTTCTCTATGTCATCACTGAAAATAAGGAAGCTCCGATTAAATCCAGTGCTCATATTGCCATCACTGTCAAATGCGTTATGACCGCAAGGAGAAGAGTACCCCCCTGCGGTCTGATATAACAATTTTAACTTATGAATTATAGAGGTTCATCGCCTTGTCTGTTTCGCCGCTAACCATAAGCTCCAGCGCGCCGCAGGCCTTTTTTGCGGCCTCCTCCATAACCGTATATTCCTCACTGCTGAACCGGGATAATACCCAATCCGCAAGATCCCATTTTTCCGGCTTGTGACCCACTCCCAACTTTATCCTGGGGAACTGGTCGCTTCCGGAAAGGTAGATAATATTCTTTATTCCGTTGTGGCCGCCGTCACTGCCCTTTCTGCGGATACGCATTTTCCCTATATCAAGGGAGATATCGTCAAATACCACGATCACATTTTCGGGCGGAACCTTGTAAAAGCTCATAGCCTCAACAACTGCGACACCGGAATTATTCATATATGTGGAGGGCTTCATCAGCAGAACTTTTTTATCTCCGAGAGTACAGGAGGTCACCAGAGATTTGAATTTTATCCGGTCGATCCTGACTCCCAGCTTTTCTGCAAGACAGTCTGCTGCCATAAATCCGGCATTGTGTCTTGTGCCCTCATATTTTGTACCGCTGTTTCCCAGCCCTACGATAATGAAGTCGATTCCTGTGGGCAGCGTCTGTTTTTTCTTAAAAAACATTTTATTTCCTTTCTCTCCGTCAGCCCTTTACAAAGATAATATCATATGTAATAACAGATACTGCACTGTATGTTATTATAGTTGTAAGAAGGAGCAGATAGAGGATATAAGGTACTGTAAAGAGCTTCTCCTTTTTTTCGCTGCGATCATCCAGAATATTCAGAGCCTTTCCTACAAAGAACGCTCCGATAACTATCAGCGGTACCGCATATCTGATATTTTCTGTGCAGACATGGGGGAAGGTTAAGCAGAAGGCATAATATGAGAAGAAGAATGTAGCATAGAGAACACCTATGAATATCTTATGCGCCACGCACATCTTCTTATCCTTAAAGAAGCACCAGATCATTGCGGCAAAGCCTACAAGACCGAGTATTACAACTGTCCAGAACAGAATTGCATCCAGTCCGGATATCTCCTTATAATGATCCTTTGAAAAGAGCTCGTCGAAGCAGGTAGTCTTGAATAATCCGACAAGAGGATTATATTCGTTATACTTACCGCCGTACATAGTAAACTGATCCCCGACGTTTTCAAACTGATAGGGGCTGAAATCAAACAGTCTTTTCAGAGGAGAGATGTTTCCTATATATTGAGGGGATTTGTCCGATATCCTCATTACATAATTGAATGGCACCCTGTGGGTTATGTAATTCCTTACCTCCCACCAGAGAGCAATTGGAGCGCACAGTACTATAAAGGCACTGAACTGTCCCGCATATTTTTTCCATGAGGACCTTTCTTTTATAAGATCCTTTACAAATGCAAAAATGAATACGAATGCAATAGCCGGTGCAACCATCCAGGCAGAGAGCTTTGCCATCATACCAAAGCCGACGCAGGCTGCGATGCAGAGTATCCTGCCCATGCTCCTTGATTCATACCAGTAGATCGTATTAAGAACAGCGCCCAGGATAAGGGTCACTGAAAGTATGTCGTTATTGACGCTGCCTGCCAGTATATAGAATGTGGGGTTGAATGCCACAACTGCTACCGCTGCGATCAGACCCTTGCCCTCAAGCTTAAGAGCACGGAATATCTTATATGAAAGTATCATACAGCAGCATGAATAGAACATTGTCATTATCTGGATATTCTCCCAGATATCAGCCTCAGGCACGCTGAAGGCTCTCTGCAGCTTTACCCACACCGCCTCGATTATGTGATGAAGCGGCGGATGATAATACTGGTATACAGTCCGGACATCCATATCAGGCAGACGGGAATTTTCCACAAGAAAGGCAATATATCCCAGATGTCCCTTCATTTTCTCAATACTGCCTGCATCGTGCTGCTTTGCAGTGATAGCGATGGTCGCAATAAATGCAAGGCGCATCAGAAAGCCCAGTATCATTATGAGGATCACAGTCCTCCTGACATCCAGCTTCTTTTTTGACCAAAGATATGCTCCGATGCCGATAACAACTCCGATGCCCACGTTGAGCACCACAAGCTGAGGCTCCTTGCTGACCTTCAGCATATAGCCTATCAGCGCCGAAAATGCCACCGAGATCACCGACAAGCATATCATCAGGCTTTTCCTGCTTTTTTCTGCCGCTTTATACGATACTGCGCTGGCTCCGGTTATGCCGAAGAAGCAAAGGATCACAGCAGGAACAGCCGCCCCGATCAGTGTTACCTTGCTTGTTGTAACTGTCATACAGAAAAAGCACGCTATCGCGGTTGCAACAAAGGGATGCTGCAAAAGCACCCTTACCGCTGTGACCGGCAGTGGCTCGGTTCTGTTTATTTGTGTTGTGTTCTTCATCTTTTCCTCCGGTTTTTATGAAAATCAAGAGCAAGACAGCGGCCGGGAGCCGCCGTCTCTTATTTTTCTTCCTTTGCCTCGTGATATTCCTTTTCCGTATTTACATTCCAGATGTTATCCTTATTTGTTTCTCCGGAAAGGATGTTCTTGACCGTCTCAAAGGAAGTACACATACTGTGATCAATATTATTATACCGGTGCTGACCGTTACGTCCAACGCAGAACAGGTTCGGGATGGTATTCAGGTATTCGCGCAGATCATCCATATGGTCATATGTATCGAAATATGCCGGATAAGCCTTCTTTACACGTTCAACGTGGGAATCCATTACAACATCCACACTGTCGATAAGACCCATGGTCACCATTTCCTTGATAGCCATCTTTGCGAAATCATCATTGGTCATTGACCACATTTCATCGCCCTCGTCGCAGAAATACTCCAGACCGATCCACACGCTGTGCTCAATGTCCTTTACCATATAGGGAGACCAGTTATTGTATATCTGGAAACGACCCATTTTAACATTTCTGTCGTGGACATATACCCAGTTATCAGGCACGATGTTTCCGATGGTTTTTGTCTTTGTCTCGTTTTTGAGATTAAGAGAAGGAACCAGCACGCCTACTGTCATATAATCACGATAGGGCAGACCCTCCGCAATCTTGCTGAATTCCTCGGGAACATCATTCATACCGGCAACCAGATCCTTTACAGGCATCGAAGATATCACATAGTCGCCCTCGACTGTGATCTTCTTTCCGTCCTTCTCGTATACAAGACCGGTCATTACATTGTCGCTGTTCTTTATGACGTTTACTACCTTTGCGTTCTTGATTATTTTGCCGCCCTTTTTCTCGAAATCTGCGGCAGTGATCTCCCAGAGCTGACCGGGGCCGAGCTTGGGATAAGCAAATTCCTCGATAAGAGAGGTCTCTACTTTTCTGTTCTTTTTCTTGAATTTCTTTCCGAAGATATCCTTCATAACGGCCTTGATAGAAAGACCCTTTACTCTCTGTGCGCCCCACTCAGGAGATATCTCGCTGGGATGTCTGCCCCAGAGGTTCTCTGTGTAGTTTTCAAAGAACATCGAATAAAGCTTTTTGCCGAAACGGTTTATATAGAAGTCCTCCAGAGAATATTCCTTGCGCTTGTGAAATACTGTTTTCATATAGCTGAAGCCGACTACCATTGTGGTGCCGAAGCCCATATTCTTTATTGTCTCGAATTTGAGAGAAATGGGATAATCAAAGAATTTGCTGTTGAAGAAGATTCTTGAAAGTCTGTTTCTTCTCAGCATTACCCTGTCTGTCTTTTCCGGATCGGGGCCTCCGGGTACTATTGTCGAGGTTCTTTCAAGAACAACGTCGTCGTGGGGCATAGCTCCCTGTGTGGGAAGCATTTTTTCCCACCATTCGTTCACCTCCGGCACCTTTGAAAAGAACCTGTGGCCGCCCATATCCATACGGTTGCCTTTATAATTTACAGTTCTTGAAATACCGCCGAAGCAGTCGCTTTCCTCAAATACGGTTACCTCGTATTCGTCGGATCTGTCCAGTAATTCATATGCCGCTGTAAGTCCTGCGGGGCCTGCTCCTATTATCAATACTTTTTTCATCTGGATTTACCTTTCTTTCTGTATATTTTACACGTTTAATCTTCCTCTACCTTACGATAAAGGATAAGCTTTCTGGCAAAGAAGTTCCACATATATACTATTACTACTGCAACGACCTTCCCTACTATATAGTACTTATCTGTGGGAAGAAGCGGCCCGAATATTCCGTTCTTTACAAAGAAGCCGGCGCCGAATATTCCCTCAACAGAGAAGGGTTCAATAATAAGCTGCGTCAGACCCAGTCCTATTATTCCTATCACTGCAAATACAATAAAGTCAAGGGTACGGTTTTTGACTTTGGCCTTTGCAAATACCCAGAATGTGGAAATGATATAGTTTACGGCAAGCCCTACGATAAATCCGCACACAGCAGCTCCGGATTCTGGCATATGTACCAGCTCTCTGAATAGTATCATTACCGCCATATCGGCAACTGTAGCAATACCTCCCACGAAAAGGCTCCTGAAAAACTGTATCATCGTATTATTTGTTTTATTAACAAACAGCTCTTTTATTTTCATTAATGCTTCCTTTCCGGAATAACATCCGAAATTTTTATATGTTTTTTATCAAAAGTATAAAATACCACAAATTATATTTTAATCCAAATAACCCGAATTGTCAATTACATTTTTCCACCACGCACCGGGTTAGTGTAAAATAATTCTGGGATAAAAAGGCGCTTGCTGTCAGAAGATTGAAAAGCCAGAAGTCAAAGTAAACCAGCCGCAGGTAGCAGCCCGTGAGGGCTGCGGCGGCGGAGGGTGGGAGTATTATCTGAGACGGTGTGCGCCGGATGCCGCGCGACGGTAGTTTATGTACGCACGACAGAGCGAGTGTAAACGAGCGATAACGCGAATTGCTCAGTGCGAGCACGCACCGAACACGGGTGCAGCGTTCACGCTGCAAAATAATTCCGGGAGAAAACAGGCGCTCAGTGACAGGGGAGTGAAATGGTAGAAGCCAGAATAACCCAGCCGCAAGAAGCAGCCTGTGAGGGGTGCGGCGGCGGAGGGTGGGAGTATTATCTGAGACGGTGTGCGCCGGATGCCGCGCGACGGTAGTTTATGTACGCACGACAGAGCGAGTGTAAACGAGCGATAACGCGAATTGCTCAGTGCGAGCACGCACCGAACACGGGTGCA
>CAMVQZ010000015.1 GCA_947169745.1 uncultured Clostridia bacterium | reverse complement strand
TTCCTCTTTCTCTTTCCAGGTCATTGGAATCCATTACTCTTTCTGCAACATTTTCGTTTGATCTGAAAATGCCGCTCTGCAGAAGCAGCTGATCCACTAAAGTGGTCTTTCCGTGGTCAACGTGGGCTATTATCGCTATATTCCTCAAATTTTCTCTCTCTGACATCAAAAATCCCTCTTTATCCTGAAAATTTTCCGAAATGATTATATCATATATTTACACCCAAAAATACACATATAAAAAAGAAGAGAAAATCTTCTCTTATATGCAAAAAAATAACTGAATATCAATGTGATATTTTGATTAAATTTCCCATCAGAAAACCCCGGTACCTTTTCAGATACCGGGGAATGGATCATTTATGATCTATATTATTTCTGGAGCTTTCTCTTTCTGTATGTGATAACTACTACGAATGCTGCAGCTGCTGCAAGTGCTACGAACATAAATGCAACTGCTGTGTTGCCTGTCTTGACTGTATCGTCATCGACAACTACATCGCCGTCATCATCACTGCCCTCGTCAACAGGCTGGCTGTCAACGACTTCCTCTGAGCTCTCGTCCTCTGTTGATTCCTCTGAGATCTCAGAAACCTCGCTGTCGTCGGAAGCTACGCTGTCGTCAGAAACAACGCTCTCATCATCAGAAGTTACGCTTTCGTCGGAGCTTTCAACTGAGCTTTCATCGGAGCTCTCATCTGAGCTCTCGTCTGAGCTTTCATCTGAGCTCTCGTCTGAGCTTTCATCTGAGCTTTCATCTGAGCTCTCGTCTGAGCTTTCCTCTGAGCTCTCGTCTGAACTTTCCTCTACGATCAGAGTAATATCAACAGGCCAGTACTCATAGCCGTCAAGGTTGAAGGAAAAGCCGGGAGCGTTTACGCCGGAATCAGCGTTTTCTGCTGCAGCGTCGGAAACCTTTGTGGTATCCAGCTTGACTACAAGAGTTTCGCCCTCGCCGACTGTTACAGTACAGTTGATCTGGCTGTTCTGAGTCCTGTCGTACTCATTCTCATATGCGCCCCAGCTGAAATCCCACTTGCCGTCTGCACGAACCTTGAATTCATAATCGCCGGGCTCTACGCCTTCGATAGTTGCCTCGTAGATACCATCGCCGTCCTCGTCTGTCAGCTGTGCGATATCCTCTGTCCAGCCGTTAAAGCTGCCGATAACACCAAGTGTCTCGAAGGGAATAAACTGTACAGGAGCGGAAGCAGTAACGGTCGATACCCACCAGAACTGATAACCTTCTTCATTGAAATCAAATGAAGGATCATTTACATAAGAATCAGCATTGTCCTTTGCATCAGGATCCACACTGGTCGTATCCAGCTTGACTGTGAGTGTTTCACCCTCGTTAAGAACTCTTACAAGGTTTACCTGGCTGTTCTGGGTCCTGTCATAGTCCTTCTCATAAGAACCCCAGCTGTAATCCCACTTGCCGTCTGCGCGGACCTTGAATTCATATTCGCCGGGCTCCAGACCGTAGAGAGTTGCCTCATATACGCCGTCGCCGTCTTCATCTGTCATCTGAGCAAAGTCCTCTGTCCAGCCATTGAAGCTGCCGATAACGCCCAGTGTCTCGAAGGGCTTGACCTGCTCCTTCTTGCCTTCCTCTACCTCAAAGGTAACAGGCCAGAAATCGAAGCCGTCCTCAAGGAAGTTGAAGTCGTCATCATTTACTGCAGAATCAGTATTTGCCTTAGCCTCATCAGCAACCTTTGTGGTATCCAGTCTGACCTTCAGCTTGTCGCCCTCCTTGAGAGTTACAGAGCAGTTGATCTGGCTGTTCTGAGTTCTGTCATATTCTGACTCATAAGCGCCCCAGCTGTAATCCCAAGCGCCGTCTGCGCGGACCTTGAATTCATAATCGCCGGGCTCTACGCCTTCGATAGTTGCTTCATATACGCCGTCGCCGTCCTCGTCTGTCATCTGCGCGATATCCTCTGACCAGCTGTTAAAGCCGCCGATAACGCCCAGTGTCTCGAAGGGCTTGACCTGCTCTGCCTGCTTTTTTACAAGTACAGTTGCAGAGAGAGCGGAAACTGTAACAGAACCGCTGTCGATAGTCTCGATAACGTCTGTGCCTGCCTTTTCAGCGTTAACAAGAACATCCCACTCGCCCTCAGGAATATCTACTGTCCATTCAGCAGTCTTGGGGTTGAGGATAACAATTGTGTCCGAATCAGGTCTTGTGATCTCATACGCAAATGCGCCCTTGTTGTTCTTGAAATAATTTATGCTTGAGTCTACTTCCTCAGCAGAAGACATTCTGAACTGTGAATACTTCTTTCTGAGCTGCATAAGACCCTTATAGTAATTGTAGAAATCTGAATAATCGCTGATCCTTGAATAGTCAAGGAGGTTTACTGAATCAGGTGAAGCATAGCTGTTGTGATCAAAGGTACCGTCTTCCTTAACCTTTGTTCTGAGGAATTCCTCACCGCTCATCATAAAGGGAACGCCCTGTGATGTGAATACGATAGCTGCGGCCATCTTATTCATAGCTATTCTTTCTTCTTCTGTGTTTTCAGGATTTGTGGTTGCGATCCTGTCCCAGATAGTGTGGTTATCGTGGCAGGAATCATAGTTGATAATCTCAACAGGTGAATTTGCCCACTTGTTTGTGTAGGTGATACCTACCTTGAGGTTAGCAGCAGTCTCGCCGCCGCCTACATAACCCTTATCTGTGTCGGTAAATACATTACCTCTGATAGCGTCACGGATTGTGTCGCTGAAGTATGCGATACCGGGTGTCTTTGCTGTGTTGTGGAAGTTGGCCATATCGACTTTCTTTGTGGGCTGTGAACCCATATCCCAGCCTTCGCCGTAGATAAAGATGTTCTTGTCAAGCTCGTCAACAGCTGAACGGCAGCCGTTCATTGTGTCAACATCAAGAATACCCATAAGGTCGAAACGGAAACCGTCAAGGTGATACTCATCTGCCCAGTATTTAACTGAGTCTACGATGAATTTTCTTACCATTGAACGCTCGGAAGCTACATCGTTGCCGCAGCCGGAGGTGTTCTGGCCGGGTCTGTAGAAGTAGCCGGGAACGAGCTGATTGAAGCAGTAATTTGTGTTGTAGGTATGGTTGTAAACAACATCCATGATAACACCGATACCAGCGTCATGGAGAGCCTTTACCATCTTCTTGTACTCGTTGACTCTTACTTCACCGTTATAGGGATCTGTTGAGTAGGAGCCTTCGGGTGCATTATAGTTTACCGGGTCATAACCCCAGTTGAACTGAGGCTTGTCAAGCTTTGTTTCATCAACTGAACCGTAATCATATGAAGGAAGGATATGTACTGATGTGATTCCCAGTTCCTTAAGATGATCGATACCAGTTGCAACGCCTTCGGATGTCTTTGTGCCTGTCTCTGTAAAGGCAATATACTTGCCGACATTCTTGATGCCGCTGTCGGGATCTGTTGAGAAGTCACGTACATGGAGCTCATAGATAGACATATCTGTGGCATTCTTGTAGGTGTGTCTCTTATCGCTGTCCCAACCCTCAGGATCTGTAGAGTCGAGATCGAGAATCATAGCTCTCTTTCCGTTAACTCCCACTGATCTTGCATAGGGGTCAACGATATCCTTGTTTGTCTTGCCTTCAAAATAAGCTGTATATGTGTAGTATTTGCCAACAAGGCCCTTACCGCCGGCAGCTACCCATGTACCCTTTTCAGCCTTATCCATCAGGATAACCTGTTCTGCTGTGCCGCCGTTACCAGCTGCGTAGATGTTAAGCTCTACCTTCTCAGCTGTAGGAGCCCATACGCGGAAATTGGATTCGCCTGAATCTGTGATAGTAACACCAAGATCGTTTCCGTTATAGGTGTAAGCCTCCTCAAACTCCTCTGATGAGAAATAATCAGGGGTAGGAAGATCCATAGCAGTTCCTCTGAAATCAATTGTATAATCCTTGGAATAATCGATCTCTTCACCGAGTGTGAGTGTTCCGTCCACTCCGCTGAGTGTGCAGGAAGCGACCGGCACCTCATGTCCGCCAGCGGACTTGATGGTGAAATCAGCTGCCTTTACCTCGTCGCCCTCATCCGGCTCCTTGGTAAGAGTGAACTCAACTGTAGTTTTGTTTGTTGCAGAAGCAGTTCTTAATTTAAGACCTGTAACAGCCTCTGAAAAATCTGTCTCATAATCAGATTCGCCGGTCTTGCAGTATACGTGTACTGTACCGGATACTACTGAGCTGATATCGAGATAACGGTCACCGTCGGGATCCTTTGCCTTCCAGTTGCCCAGTCTTACAATAAAGCCCAGCTCTGACACGCCTTCAGACATAACAGTGGTAGTTGCGCCCTTGGCGTCACCATTGTCAGTGAAGTAAAAGTCAGATCTTTCAGCGCCTTCTTCATCATAGACCTTTCCGCCTGACTTGCCCCATGACCACAGACCCCAGTCTGTGTAATCCCCGTCATCGCGGAGATAATGGAAAACGACCTTGACTCCGCCCGCAGCTCCGACAAAAGTTGCAGGTATCACGAAGCAGCCGATCACCAGCATAAGGGAAAGAACAGACGCTATGATGCGCTTAGAAAGTTTCTTTGCCTTCATAGTGTATTCTCCTTTGCTTATTTTTCGACTTTTGGATTTATCCGCAAAAGGGACAAGTCGAAATACTATCTAATTATAACATTTTTTTAATATTAAATAAACAGATTTTTTACTTTTTGTTCTCGTGGTCTTTTACAAATTTTGAATCGTCATTTATAACCATTTGCACAACAAAAGACAGGAGCCTGCGTAAAGCGATCACGCTTTACATATATCGTTCTCCGTCTTTTCCAGCCTGAGAGAAAGATCCTCCATGGATAATATCAGCGAATCCCCCTCCAGCACATACCCGAAAACAACAACTCCCATATCCCCGGTAACAACGGATATTTTTTTGTCATCCAAATAATACCTGCCCCTGACGCTTATACTCTCTCCCCCTGCTTTCCCCGTAAGGCTCAGCTCCTCTTCTCCGAATACCAGCTGAGCTGTCCTTTCTCCTCCGACCCTCAGCTCCCAGGCGTGACGCACCAGCTCCTCTGCCGGTGTTTCAGGAGGAGAAGGACTGCTGCAGCCGGACAATAAAAGCAATGCAAAAAGTAATATAATAGTAAGGTTTTTCCAAATGATTCTCAAGACCTCATCCTCCCGGCTCATATAAAGAAAGCTGCTTCAGTAAAATATATCGGCCAGAATACCAGGTTATGACAGCCCTTTGAGATACCTGGCTCCTTTCATCGGGCATCGTCCGGGGCATAACCCACCGGAAAAATACATCTGAAATGTCAGGAATATTCCGCCGGCCGCCCATGAGACAGAGACCCTCCCGAAGGATTATAGATATACTACAAAATAAGACTGACAAATCATCATTATTTGTATAAAACAAAGATTTTGCAGGAAATCAAAATAAATCTTGCATTTTTCGATGTTTTATATTAGAATATGTAAGGTATTTTGTCATATTCTGAAATATGGCCATATAATAATTTTATAACAATATTTTAGGAGGAAAAAAGGAATGATTGATTTTTCTAAGGAAATCAAAGAAAAACTTTCAGGCGAATATGAAGCTCTTTGCAAGGAATATGAGGATCTCAGGGCTCTCGGACTCAAGCTCAATATGGCAAGAGGAAAGCCGGGCTCAGAACAGATCTCCCTCTCAAACGATATGCTGAAAGTCATCACACCGGATTCCGACTTCAGCTCCCAGGACTGCCCCGATGTTCGCAATTACGGCAACCTCTGCGGCTTTGCAGAGATCAAGAAGCTCTTCGCAGATATCCTTGAGGTATCCCCCGAAAATATTTTTGTAGGCGGAAATTCCAGCCTTAATATGATGTTCGACACTATTGCCTGCTTTATGGAAAGAGGAAGCGGCGACAAGCCTTGGAATCAGCAGGGAAAGATCAGATTCCTTTGTCCCGCACCGGGCTATGACAGACACTTCGGAGTAACAGAATACTTCGGCATAGAGATGATAACTGTACCCATGACCGAAAACGGACCGGATATGGACGTAGTAGAAAAACTGGTAAGCAGCGACCCCACCATCAAGGGTATCTGGTGCGTGCCTAAATATTCAAATCCCCAGGGTATCACCTGCTCAGATGAGACAGTAAGACGCTTTGCCGCTCTTGAGCCTGCAGCAAAGGATTTCCGCATCATGTGGGACAATGCCTATGTTATCCACGATATCAACGGCACACCGGATAAGCTTCTCAATATCTTTACAGAGCTTGAAAAGAACGGCAAGGAGGATATGGTGATAGAATTCTGCTCCACCTCCAAAATGACCTTCCCTGGCTCCGGCGTTGCAGCACTCGCAGCCAGCAGGAATAATCTTGACATACTCAAGCAGCGCTATACCTTCCAGACTATCGGCTTTGACAAGCTGAATATGCTCAGACACGTGGCGTATTTCAAGGATCTGGACGGTGTTCTCGCTCATATGCAGAAGCACAGAGCTGTTCTGGAGCCCAGATTTGAGATGGTAGAAAGAGTACTTTCCAAGGAGCTTACAGGAGTTGCAGAGTGGACAAAGCCCAACGGCGGCTATTTCGTCAGCGTGGACGTTATGCCCGGATGTGCAAAGAGAGTCGTTCAGCTCTGCAAGGAAGCCGGAGTTATTCTCACCGGCGCCGGCGCCACCTTCCCCTACGGCAGGGATCCTGAGGACAGCAACATCCGTCTTGCACCCACATATCCGCCCCTTGACGAGCTTGAAAAGGCTCTTGAGGTATTCTGCGTATGCGTTCGTCTTGCATCAGCAGAAAAAGCCGGAAAATAAAGGAAGTACTCAGCCATAGGGCGTGAATTATTCAGTGGTTCCTGAAATATTTATAAGGCAGAATCAGCCTTCTCCCGGAGAACAGTCAGTGCTCCGGGATTATTTTTTCAGTGAAGAGCAAAAAATAATTGACTTTTTTTGACGGAAATTATATAATTATCATTGATATGTTTTGTCATATGATGAGGCAGTAGCCCATTATGACAGACACAGAAATTATACTTTGGAGGATACCGTATGAAACGTATTGGCAAACCGGTGTTCTTTATCGTATTTATCCTCATACTTTTTCTCACATATACCTCCGTTTTCGGTATCTACAGTGAGAATGGTGATCTTACAATAACCCACATTAAGGGTATACAGGATATACGATGGGGCATCGACATCAAAGGCGGCGTTGAGGCAGTATTTACACCCGAAAAGGGCGTTGACGCTACCGAGGATCAGATGAATTCTGTTAAATCTATCCTTGACATACGTCTTGTAAACCAGAACGTCACCGACTATGAGCTTTATCCCGATTTTTCAAATGACAGGATAACAGTCCGTTTCCCCTGGAAATCGGACGAGGAAAATTATGATCCCGGCGAGGCTATCACCGAGCTGGCTGCAACAGCCAAGATGACCTTCTATGTCGGCACACAGCAGACAGGAGAGCCTATCCTTACCGGAAGCGATGTCCAGAGCGCCGCTGCAAGATATCAGCAGGCTCACGGCACCGACCCCGCTCAGTATGTAGTCGAGCTTAACTTCACAAACGAAGGCAAAACAAAATTTGCTGAAGCTACAAAAAACAATGTAGGCAATCAGATCTCCATCTGGATGGATGATACATGTATCTCAGCTCCTACAGTCAACGAAGTCATCGACTCAGGCAGCTGTGTCATCAATTCAAGTTCTAATCCGTTTACAGCAGAGCAGGCTACAGATCTTGCAAACAAGATCAATGCCGGTGCGCTCCCCTTCGGCCTTACCGTTGAAAGCTACGGCACAATCAGCCCGTCACTGGGTACCTATGCGCTCAAGGCTATGGCTATCGCATCTATCGCAGCTCTCTGCTTCATATTCCTTTTCATGTGCATAATGTACAGAGTTCCCGGATTTGTAGCATTCATTGCCCTTCTGGGTCAGCTTTCTGTTTCCATAATGGCAGTCTCCGGATACTTCACCGTATTCCCCAGCTTTACAATGACCATACCCGGTATAGCCGGTATGATACTTTCCATCGGTATGGGTGTTGACGCAAACATCATCACCGCAGAAAGAATCAAGGATGAATTGTGGACAGGAAAGACACTGGACGGATGTATCGCAAATGGTACCAAGGGAAGCCTTTCTGCTATCATCGACGGTAATATAACAATTATCATCGTGGCAATTATCCTTATCCTTGTATTCGGTCCGGCAAACGTACTGTCATCACTCTTCGGAGTATCTACAACCGGACTTATCTACGCCTTCGGATATACACTTCTCGTTGGTGTTATTGCTAACTTCATCATGGGTGTTGCAGCATCAAGACTTATGCTGCGTTCTATCTCCGGACTTAAATTCCTGAGAAATAAGAGATTGTACGGAGGTAAGAAGAAATCATGAGACAAAAATTCCATATAGATTTCATCAAGAACTCTAAGATCTTTTTTATCGCATCTCTTTCAATAATGGTTATCTGCCTTGTTCTTAATATCTTTGTAAGACCTACAAGAGTTGATATCCAGTTTACCGGCGGTACTATAGTAAAATACAGCTACAGCGGCGACCTCAAGGAAAAGCAGATTACAGATGTAGCTCAGAAGGCAACAAAGGAGACTATTTCCTTCACCTTCTCAGAGAACCTTGCTTCATCAGATTCAAACAGCCATATGGTATCCCTTGAATTCACAAATTCAAAGGCACTCTCCGTAAAGGAGCAGGATGAGGTAACAGACGCTCTGACAAAAGCTTTCCCCGACAACAACTTCACTGTTGAGGAGTCCTCCTCAGTTGATGCTTCAAAGGGTGCGAATTTCTTCTTCAAGTGTCTTGCAGCGGTAATATTTGCGGCAGTTCTTATCATCGCTTATGTGGGCATCAGATTCAAGAAGATCGGCGGTCTTTCAGCCGGTGTTGCCGCAGTCATAGCCCTTGTACACGACCTTATAATCGTTTACTTTACCTTTGCGATGTTCAATATGTCCCTTGATGATAACTTCATCGCAGTTGTTCTTATGGTTCTCGGTTACTCAGTCAATGATACGATCGTTATCTTCGACAGAATCAGAGAAAACAGACGCAAAATGGGTCCGAAGGCTACTATCAAGGATGTTTCAAACGCAAGTATCAACCAGTGTCTTGTAAGAACAATAAACACTTCTATCACAACCATCGCAGCTATCGGTTCAGTTCTTGTGGTATCCCTTATATATAATATCGACTCAATCATCAGCTTTGCGCTCCCGATGATGATCGGTCTTATTTCCGGCTGCTATTCTTCAATCTGTATCGCTGTTCCCCTCTGGGTTATCTGGAAGAACCACAGCGACAAGAAAAAGGCTGCTTCTTCAAAGAGCAAAAAGTCTGAAAGCTCTGACAGCAAGAAAAAGAACAGTAAGCCTGAAAGCAAAAAGTCCGATGCAAAAAAGTCTGATACCAAAAAGACTGAAGGCAAAAAAGCCAATGAAAAGAAGTCAGATAAGAAAGCTGCCTCAGAAAAAGAGGAAGCAAAGGATACTGACGATGAAAAGGCTGAGGATGAAGCTTCAGAAGCTGAAAGCGAATAATAATCAGAGGCAGGTCTTTGGGATCTGCCTCTCTTTTTTGCTTATTTATAATATTTTGATAAATTATGCAATAATAATAAAAAAACTATGGAAATCAGGGTTTTCATATGCTATAATGTAGCTATAATACTTATAAGGAGCGACTGGTATGCAGAATATATGGCATGATATGGACTCAGCAAGAATTTCACCCGATAACTTCATGTGTGTTATCGAAATTCCCCAGGGAAGCAAGGCTAAATATGAGCTTGACAAGCAGAGCGGTCTGCTGAAGCTTGACAGAATACTCTACACATCCACCCACTATCCTGCTAACTACGGCTTTATCCCCCGTACATATGCAGAAGATCTGGATCCCCTGGATGTTCTTGTTCTCTGCTCAGAGCAGATATATCCCCTGACTCTTGTGCAGTGCTATCCCATCGGGTATATCACAATGCTGGATAACGGCAGGAACGACTATAAGATCATTGCTATCCCCTTTAATGATCCTACCTTTAATTCCTACACCGATATTCACGATATCCCCAAGCACATATTTGACGAAATGACACACTTCTTCTCAGTCTATAAGGCACTTGAAAACAAGGAAACAGTAGTTGATGAGGTCAAGGGCAAGGACGAGGCCATAGAGATCATCAAGGAGGCTATTGAAAGCTACAAGGAAAAATTCAGCACGATGTGATGCTGTTCAGGGGCGGATGAAACAGGACGCCCCTACACTATTTTTTGAAAGGATCCAGATAATGAAAAAGGAAAACAAAGAGATTTCTCCCCAGGAAACAAAGGAAAAGCATTTTCCGAATATGAGCGACCCGGTTCCCCCGAAACCAAAGAAGAAAAAAAGGAGACGCAAAAAGCAGAAGAAGCTTCTCAAGGCTCCGACAGATATTCTCCGTCTTTGTATGGTATGGGGCTTTATTATTGCTGTATTTCTTCTCTCAACAAAATTTGTCACTATTACCCTGTATGTGGCAGAGGATCATAAGATGACCTTTGACAAATCAGCCATAATGACCAGCTATCCGGATCAGAAGGCTATTGACGAATCCGTGAAAGAAATGGACGCGGCTCTGAAGGGTCTTAAAAGCAATGACATTGAGCAGCGCAGTGAAAATATGGCTATCCAGACCGCAAAATACGACTGGAAATACCATATCGCAGAGGGCGTCAATATAGACGAGCTTGTAAAGAAGATCAATGAGGCTCAGCGGGTGGATATCCGTCTTTATACAGAGGAAAGCGTTGAGGCTCTCAATAACGCCACAATGGATGCAATGCACAAGCTCAAGGCAAGCGTTACCATCTCCCAATCCATCCTGCAGATGCTTCTGGGAGGACGTATGAACAACGTAACCTCCATAGATATCGGAAACGTTATAAAGGATACTGTCCTGATCTACGCTCTTGCAGTGCTTCCTATAGCCGGATTTTTCATCTGTACATTTGACAAGCACTATCATTTCAAGAACATCTATTCCCTTCTGGCGTCACTGCTCTGTATACTGGATATCTTCAGTATCATATGGCCTCATATAGGATTGGGTGCAGTACTGTCCATTTTCCTCTATGCAATCATAGCCTCCCTTTCAATTGCGGCGATATATGCCAAGCAGCAGGAGGATCATCTTATCAAGCATCCGGAGCTGGAGCCTGAATATACAGAAAAGCATCCGTATTTCCTGAAGGCTCTTCTGAATCACAAGGCCCTTAGCCTTATCCATAATTCAGACGAACCTACAGAAAAGGAAAAGACTCTTAATTCTGCGAAGAATGCAAAGGAAGCAAACAAAACGGGCTCAAAGAACAAAAATAAAAACACCGTAAAGGGAAAAAATGACAGCGGCAAGGGTAACAAAAATAACAATAATAAAAGAAAATAAGGGAAATGTGATAAAGTCACGGAAATGATCCTTATTTCCGGATATAATACAGACATAATAATTAACAAGGAGAGATCAGTTATGGTTGTTACACTTACAGTATCAAATTTTGAAGAAGAGGTACTCCGGTCTGAAAAGCCTGTACTTGTAGATTTCTGGGCAGCGTGGTGCGGTCCCTGCAGAATGCTTTCCCCCATGGTGGATGAGATCGCTGAGGAAAATACTCAGATAAAAGTCGGAAAGGTAAATGTGGACGAGCAGACGGCATTGGCTGAAAAGTTCGGCATAATGAGTATCCCGACCCTTCTTTTCTTCAAGGACGGTAAAAACGTGGACAGCTCTGTGGGAGTGGTTCCCAAGGCTGCCATCGAAAAAATGATATCACAGTAAGACCCGGAAACGGATCAGAAAAACAAATGAGCTGTCGCATAAGAATTACATCTTTGTGCGACAGCTCATTATTCTTGCAGCCTCACGGCTGCATTTATGCTTTTTTTCAGGAATTCACCTCTTGCCGAGGGAGCTTCATAAGAGTGTTTCGCACTCTGCGGAGTGCGACCAAAGGCGCCGCCTTTGGAAACTGCAAGCCTTTTAAAAAAGGCTTGACCTAAAACTGCCGTCTTTGTTCTGATGTTACTAATTCCGGATCACATAATGCGACAGCTCATTATTCTTGCAGCCTCACGGCTGCATTTATGCTTTTTTTCAGGAATTCACCTCTTGCCGAGGGAGCTTCATAAGAGTGTTTCGCACTCTGCGGAGTGCGACCAAAGGCGCCGCCTTTGGAAACTGCAAGCCTTTTAAAAAAGGCTTGACCTAAACTTTTTCCATTTTGGGGTACCGACGGGCTCCTGTTACTGCTTTGAAGAGGAGCTGCTGTTCTCTGAGATATCCGGGAGCTGGGACACGGAGGGATCCACCTTCTTTTCCTCCTCGGCAGAGCCTTCGGCTTCCTTCTTTTTCTTTTCGCCGATATATTCCAGCTGATCGGAGCCGGTTATCCTCGGGACCTGAGAAATAAGCTCCTGGGCGTCATCCCTGTCGGTATAGCCCTCGATATTGCCGTTGAGGGTCACCACATAGCTGCCCTTGTCATTTTTATATATCCTGAGATCATCCTTCAGGGACTTGTCCTCGGAATCATATTCAAAGCCTATGGAAAATACCTGGGTATATCCGTCCAGGCTATTGATATCAACGCCCTTTCTTGTAAGACGGGAAACATTGTCGATAAATATGCCGAGGTTCGAGAAGCCCACTTCCTTGCCGTCCAGCTTGACGGTAGTCTTTGTGTATTCCTCATAGTTGTCATTCCTGCCGGTGGTATGGGTTATCCTGTAATCATACCTCTTTCCTCCGGTGGTGATATTCGCTCTTGAAACATTGGGAGTATTGGGAAGGATAAAGGTAGCGGCAAGGAGATCCTCATATTTTACGCCGTACCACTTCTCCACATCCTCCTTCTGCATTCTGAAGATCGTTTTTCCTCCCGGTATCATAGCATAACAGGAGCCGTCCTTCTCTGCCTTTGATACCAGGATATCAGCCTTTGACTTGTCGCTGGCAGTAGCCTTGAGTTCCATATACGGCTTATCAAGACCATATTTCTTGATAGTTTCCTTATCCGGAAGAACTGCCTCAACCCAGGTGCCTGTCATTCCGAACAAGGAGCCTGCTATTTTCTCGACAGAATCCAGGGCAGCAACTTCACGGGAGGGGGAGCGCATTTTATATGTAGCGGCAGACGCGATATCTGACCCCCTGTCGATTTTAATTTCCTTTTCATAGGCTGTACCGGAAATATCAAGGGTTGCTATTTCTGCCTCGGAATCCAGATCCTTTGTCATAGCCTTGTCAAACATCTGAAGCTTCTCCACAAGAAAGGGCTTTGCATTTTCCACCTGCATCAGATAAACATTTGCGTTGCCGTCCCTTCGGAAGTATACACCCTTGTTATCCGGCGCATCATTTCCGATATAGAGAGTTTCTGTGGAATTATCGCTGAATACTACCTTTACTGTAGATCTGGGAGAATCAAGTCCGTAATCCTTGTATTTATTGCCGGACTTGTCTACAATCTCCAGAGCGCTGACATAGGAGCTGCAGTATGAAAGGGAGTTTCCCTCGTCCTTGGCAACATCCAGCTCCTCATATCCCTGCATCGTATAATGCATATATATGTTGATGGCGGATTCCTCTTCCTTGCGGACATTTGACGAGCTTTCCGCAGCTTCAGAGGTCTCGCTTTCAGCCGCAGCCTCTGACTGGGCTTTTTTCAGCTTCTCCGCCTGATCCTTATAGCTGAAGCCCACAAGAGTATATTCACCGCCGCTGTTATCAACAGTGATCTCCTCAGCGTCAAGACTGGTCTTGTCATAGAGGAGGATGTCTCCGCTCTGACTTTTTTTCTCTGTGTCATTACTATCCGGAAGGTTCAGAAGAAACGCTGCAGCACCTCCCAGAAGCACAACTATAACACCTGCGATAATAAGTGTTCTGATGCTTTTATTCATTTCCTACCTCCGTTACTTCCTGCGGCGAACAAGGAATACTGTAAAGCCTGCGCCCACTATCAGAAGAGGAAGAAGAGCATACATAACAAAGCCTATCATACTCTTTGTCCGGGAATCCAGAGTAAGGTCATATTCTGTTATCACCTTATCCTCAAGCCTGACGGAATTATCCTCTCTGTGATTCAGTGTATCGATTATATTCAGAACATAGGTCTGGTTTGAATAAGGAGACTGCATATAGCTTTCGCTCCACATCAGTGAGGAGCCGGAATAGATCACTCTTGAAAAGCTTTCGTCTGTTCCTGTCAGTCCCTGCATAAGGATATGGGTATCTCCGGTTATGGCGTCGTCCATATTCCATTTGCCCTGTTCTGCGTCATAGGGGCAGGTGCCTGATTTATCGGAAAGTGAAAGCAGGGGAACTGCATTGTCATTGAGGGAGACAACTGCCCTTGAATATCCCACAATAACTGCCGGGTCATTTTCCCCGATATTGTCCGTATAGAGATTGGAGGTGAAAAGCGCAACTATATCCTTATATGCATTGCCGTTTATCATCCTGGAGGTATCCGCATCAAATGCCAGACCCTCTCTCACCTGCATACCATATTCCTTGAGAAGAGCATCTATATTGGGAGAATCCACATCACCCCTGTATGCTATGAATATCATACTCTTTCCGTATTTTCCGTCATTTTCAAGGAATTTCCTTATTTTTGCCACAGCCTCCTTGCTGTAATCCGCCTTGGGAGTGAAGGCTATAACAGTATTTGCACTGCCGGCTATATTTCCTTCCTCAATATCCGTCTCATCCACAGCATAGTTATTTGATTTCAGTACCTTTTCCAGATAAGAAGGATCGTCACCGCAGTTATTCGTAATTACTGCAATCTTGTCATTCCTGTCGCTGGTGACATTTACTATCGCCGTTCCCAGGGCGGATTCAGCCTTTGACGCGGAGATATAATACTGATCTCCGTATGCGGCAAACTGATACATATCCTCCTTATGGAGAACATTATACTTATCCTCTCCTGAGGAAACAATTACATCTGTTGCCTGAAGACTTTCATCCGGATATTTGCTCTGGAAGGTAGGGTTTTTAACAAGATCTGTGTACTCAACGCTGATCCTTCCTCCGGACTGTCTTGAAAGCTGATCTGCAATACTTGTAGCCTGCTTGCAGTAGGAGTCCATAGCCTCATAATCAGCCTTATCCTCAAGAAATGTTATCGTCACATTCTTTTTTATCCCGGAAGCCAGCTTTATCATCGTTTCGCTGATATTGAAGGAGCCCTTCTGAGTGATATCCGCCGTAAGACTGTTATATCTGTCTGTCAGGGCCCCTGCGATTATATTCAGAAGCACTGCGCCTACGATCACAAGGCATATTGTCGCAGCTGATATTATCCTCTGCTTTGTACGCCTTTTCATCCCTGAAAGAGGGCTCTTTCCCTCATCCTTTTTTCCGTCCTGCGCTTTTTGGGCTGCAGGCTTTTTGCTTTCTGCCGTTTTTTTATTGTCCGAGACCTTTTCTGTCATTTTATCCTCTTTTTTACCAAGAGGCTTTTCGCTGACGGTCTCCTTCTTCTTATTATCTGCCATTTCAGAACCTCCTTATGCCCATCTTCTTCTGCTGATGACTCTTTCGGTCAGGAATAAAAATACCGCCGCTATGCTCAGGAAGAATACCACATCTGACAGTGAGATAAGTCCCAGGGCAAAGTTTGCATATTTTTTCTGGAAAGAAATGGCATTCAGAAGGTTTGTAAGAGGCTCCCAGGTCACGGAGGCTGAAATTGTATCAAAGAGACTGATAAGAACATTGATTACAAATGATACCACAGCGGCGACCATCGGGCTTTCCGTTACAGAGGAAATAAATACTCCCAGTGCTACAAAGGAAGAAGCCATAACTGTCATACCGAAAACATTACCGATAATAACACTCCAGTCGGGCTTTGCATAAAACGAGAGAATTATTCCCTCAATGAGATATGAGCAAAGGCAAAGCGCAAAAAGCGCAAGCGCAGACAGAAATTTTGCAACTACTATCGAGGGTATTGAAACCGGTGATGTAAGAAGCGCCTGGTCTGTTTTCTGCTTTTTATCCTCAGCTATGGTTCTCATTGTGATAAGGGGAATGAGAAACAGGACGATAAAAAACATACTCTGGAAAACAGTTGACATATTCGAGGTGCCCACATAAAGGCACTGCACATAAAAGAATATACCGCTGAAAAACATAAACCCGGCAATTACCGCATATCCCACCGGAGAAGTGAAGAACGATGCGAAATCCCGTTTGAAAATTGCTGACATTATTTCTTTTCCTCCCTTATTTCTGATTTTCCTGTTATGATATCCATATATGTATCCTCCAGTGATTTCTGGGACGGAGTCATGGAAAGGATATTGAATTCAGACTTGGCAAATGCCTTGAAAATAAGCCGGCGGACATCTCTTCTGCTTTCGACCATAAATTCAAAGCAGCCCTTTTCCGCTTCTCCTCTGTCTGTTACCTTTACCACGCCGTCAGTTTTCATAAGAAGAGAGGAAACAGCCTGTCTCTTGCCCTCGATCAGCAGAAGAAGCTTTTCTGTTGAAGCTCCTGTCTTTGTGAGGGATGAGGTGAGCTCCTCGGTAACTATTTTCCCGTGATTGATGATAACTATTTTATCGCAGACAGCCTGAACCTCGCTGAGAAGATGAGAGGACAGGATTATCGTATGCTCCCTTCCCAGGTCACGGATAAGCTTTCTTATCTCAACTATCTGCTCCGGGTCAAGTCCTACTGTAGGCTCATCCAGGATAAGTATTTCCGGATCTCCCAGAAGTGCCTGGGCAAAGCCTACACGCTGACGGTAGCCCTTTGAAAGATTCCGTATTATCCTTTTGGAAACATCCTCTATCTTCACGAGACGGCATACCTTATTGATATTCTCATTCATAGGCTTTCTGATCTTTTTCAGGCGGAACATAAATTCCAGATATTTCCTGACAGTCATATCATTATAGAGCGGAGGTATCTCCGGAAGATATCCGATCATCTTCTTTACAGCCGCCGGCTCTTCAAAAATATCGTGGCCGTCCACCAGAACGCTTCCGCTGTCACAGGAAAGATATCCGGTGATGATATTCATTGTCGTGGATTTTCCTGCGCCGTTCGGACCCAGAAATCCCAGGATACTCCCCTTTTCAACTGTAAAGCTTACATCATCCAGCGCTTTGTCTCTGACATACACCTTCGTTAGATTTTTTACCTCAATCATTTTTTGACCTCTTTTCTGGACTTAAATATCTATTTCAAGAATGACCGGACAATGATCACTGCCGTATATATCCGAAAGTATATCGGCACTTTTTATCCTGTCCTTTATCCTGTCTGAAACTATAAAATAATCTATGCGCCATCCGGCATTGTTCTTTCTTGCATTGAAGCGGTAGGACCACCAGCTGTATCTTCCCGTATCCTCCGGATGAAGATAACGGAAGGTATCCACAAAGCCGGAATCCAGAAGCTTTCCTATCTTTTCTCTTTCCTGATCGGAAAAGCCGGCTTTCCCGCGGTTGGGTCCCGGATTTTTCAGGTCGATCTCATTATGGGCAACATTCAGGTCTCCGCAGTAAATCACCGGTTTTTCCTTATCCAGTCTCAGAAGATATTCCCTCAGGTCATCCTCCCACTGCATCCGGTAATCTATTCTGAGAAGCCCCTCCTTCGCATTGGGCGTATACACATTTACAAGGTAAAAGCTCCCCATATCAAGGGTTATCATCCTGCCCTCGTCAGAATGGATATCTATCTCCATCCCGTTTTTTATTACCTTTTCCGGCTTATGGGGGGTAAATACCGCAGTCCCGGAATAGCCCTTCTTTACTGCGCTGTTGAAATATTTATCATACCCTTCCAGCGGTACCTCAGCCTGACCCTCCTGCATCTTTGTTTCCTGCAGGCAGAGAAAGTCCGGGCTCAGTTCCTCTATGATCTCCACAAAGCCCTTCTGCATACAGGCTCTGAGACCGTTTACGTTCCACGAAACAAATTTCATAAGCTCCGCTCCTCATTTCTCAAACAACAAAAATATATACCCGTTAATTATAGCACATCCCATAGGTCATATGCAAGAAATCTTACCCCGTAAATTTTGTGACGCTGCCTCAGTGCGTGCTCGCACCGCTGCGGTTGTAAGAGTAGGGCGGATGGGATATAATAGAGGGGAAGTATACTGACGGAGGGAAAAATATGAAAAAAATACTTGTTATAAGAACCGGAGGTACAATCGGCAGCAGGGATGAGGCAGGAATAATCAGTACAGATACTGAATCCTGTCAGGTGCTGGATATGTTCCTTGAAAAGGATCAGAGGGAAAGCTTTGAGGTTATAACGCCCTATCTGATACTCAGCGAAAACCTTCGCCCCTCTCACTGGGAAAAGCTTATAAAAGTCGTGGCTCAGGCTGACGGTGAAGTATTCAAGGGGATCATTATCCTTCACGGAAGCGACACCCTTTCGTATACAAGCGCTATGATGGGTCTCTGCTTCAGGAATCATAAGCTGCCGGTGGTGATAACCGCTTCAGATCTTGTACCCACCAACGAAAAAAGCAATGCGCTGTTCAATTTCACAGAGGCTGTCCGGATAGTCAACAGCAAAAAAACAGGAGTATATACTGTTTTCAGAAATAAACCCGGAGATACCGATAATATTTTCCTTCCCCAGGAAATAACGGAGGCTGATCGCTTTACAGACTGCTTCCGGCGTGTGAGCGGCGCAGATTATCCGGATATCTGTCTTTCCCATCCGGAAAATATATGCTTTGAAAAAAAGGTCAGGATGGTTTTTTCTTATCCTGGAATGAACCCGGAGGATTTCGCTTTCGGAGAGGATACAGGCGCTGTTCTTCTTGTGAGCTATCATTCGGGGACTGCCCCCGATACGGCAATGAAGCTTCTCCGGAATTGTAAGGACAGAGGCATACCCCTGTATATCTGCTCCTTCAAGAAGGGACAAAAGTCTTTTTACGAAACTACAGGATCATTTATTGCAAAAGGCGCCGTACCGTTGTATAATATTACCAACGAAACAGCATATGCGGCTCTGATGATAAGGCTGAATATGCGGGGAGGAAATATATGAAGATAGAAATCAAGGACATCAAAAAAAGCTTCGGCGACAAGGAAGTCCTGAAAGGCGTCAGCTTTGAAGCGGAAAGCGGAAAAGCCTTCGGCCTTCTGGGAAGAAACGGCGCCGGAAAAACCACATCCATCAGGATAATAATGGGGGTATTCTACAGTGACAGCGGAAGTATCCTCGTGGACGGAAAGCCTATTGAAAGAGAAAAGCTCCGTATCGGGTACCTTCCTGAAGAAAGAGGGCTGTATCCTAAAAAGTCCATTTCCGAGCAGCTGGTATATTTCGGTATGCTCCGGGGGCTTTCAAAGAAGGACGCACGGCTTGCGGCTTCTGAATGGATAGACAAAATGAATCTGGGAGAATACAAGGACAAAAAGCTGGAGACTCTCAGCAAGGGTAACCAGCAGAAAATACAGCTTGCGGTAACGCTGATGTGCAGACCGGAGCTTATCATACTTGACGAGCCTTTTTCAGGTCTTGATCCGGTAAATGCAAAGCTTCTCAAGGATATTATCAAGGAGATGATAGACGAGGGCGCGGCTGTGATTTTTTCCAGCCACCAGATGAATCATATCGAGGAATTCTGTGATGACATTGCAATACTGAATCACGGAACTATAGCGATAAGCGGCAATATCCGGGAGATCAAGAGGAGCTATCCCAGAAATACAATAGAGATCGCCTCCGATGAAAATAAAAAAATATCCGCCCTTGTCCTGAAAAAAATGGCCGGCGACATCGAAGAGGTCTCCGAGGATGAAAAAAGCGGTATACTCACCGTAAAACTCAGATCTCCGGACATAAAAAATAAGCTCATCCGGGAAATATCGGACGAGGGACTGGATATAGACTCATTTATGGTCAGAGAACCCTCACTGAGCGACATCTTTGTTGAATATGCGGAGGGCGGAATATGAAAAATTTCTGGAAAATACTTGGCTTTGAATACTTAGGATGCATCAGGAACAAAGCCTTCATAATTGTAACTATACTCATACTGGTGCTCTCCCTTGTCACCACATCCCTGCCGGCAATAATTACGGCTCTAAAGTTCGCAGAGACCGAGGACAATGATCCGGACGCAGAAAAGCCTGTGATTTTCATAAGCAGTGATATCTACAGCGAAAATGAGATAATGGGAGAGCTGGCTAAGTACTACCCCGGACATGATATCAAGACCGGAAAAGAGGATAAAGAATCCGTCAAGAAAAATGTGGACAAGGGTAAATACAGCTTTGCGGTTATCTATACAAGCCCCCTCTCCTATACATATGTAACAAAGAATAATTCTCTGTACAATGCAGACAACGAGATCATTTCCGGGGCTACAAAATCCCTTTATGTCCAGAGCTTTATGTCCCAAAACGGAATAGACCCGAAAAAAGCTGCCGAGGTAACAAACGCAGCTGTCTCATACGATCAGATCACCACCGGTACAGATACGGCCAAGAGCTTTATCCCTGTTTATATTCTCATGTGTATGCTGTTTGTGGCGATCGTAAGCTACGGACAGCTTGTGGCACAGAGCGTTGTAAGTGAGAAAAACACAAGGGCTATGGAGCTTCTCATAACCTGTGCAAAGCCCACAGAGCTTATGTTCGGAAAGGTTATCGGCTCCGGACTTGCCGGACTAACTCAGCTGACGCTGATACTCTCTGTGACCTTTACCTCCTTCAAAACAGTCACCACAAAGCATCTGGAACAGAAAATTCTTGATTTCCTGAATTTCCCTCTCAGCACAGTCCTCTATGCACTCCTGTTCTTTATTCTGGGATATTTTATGTTTGCCTTCATGGTAGGAGCTCTTGCCTCCTTTGCAGGCAAATCGGAAGATCTGAGTAACCTGACCGCTCCGGTGAATTTCATAATGATGGCTGTATATATGATAATGATATTCATGTCAAACTCAGACAACTTCATTTCACCCTTTATGACAGCGCTGTCCTATATTCCTCTTTCCTCACCTTTGGCAATGTTCATGCGCTGCACCCTGTCGGATGTGGCTGCCTGGGAGATATGCCTGTCCGTTGCCGTACAGATAATAACAGTCTGGCTGACAGGAATGCTTGCGGCTGCGATCTACAAGGTGGGAGTACTTATGTACGGAAAGCCTCCCAGGCTCAGAGATATAATAAAACTGACATTTGCAAAAAAATAATAATATTCTCTTCAGAAAGGCCGGTTCCTCCGGCTTTTCTTTTTTATTTCCGGACAAGCAGTATGCCCTCTGGAAATGCCATACACGTCTCCGGGTGTTTCGATATAAAATCCCAACAGTGAATTTAGTGTAATATGCTGATTTTTAAATCATTAACTATAAATAATAAATAAAAACGCCGCCAATTACTTGACAGCGTGGTTGAATCGTGTTATACTTCTAAAATGCACCATTATAGAAAAGTGTCCCATTTTCAGTGAAAAATGCCGGCCATATACCCCGAACTTACAAGCATATTAGCACAGTTCAAACAAAAAATCAAGTATTATTTTTATTGATTCTATTAAAGCTGACACTGCACACTTTTGTTGGCGGGATACAAAGTGATGATGAGTGCGTCCTTTATTTTCAGACGAAAGAATATGAATGGAGTGATTGTATGGTAAACGTCAAACCCATTCGTTTAGGTAAAACCGAGCGAATGAGCTTTTCCCACATCGATGAGGTTCTGGAAATGCCCAACCTCATTGAGATTCAGAAGGATTCCTATCAGTGGTTCCTTGACAAAGGCCTCAAAGAGGTATTCGAGGACGTTTCCGGTATAACGGACTTTTCGGGAAGCCTTGTACTTGATTTTGTGGATTATAAGCTTGATATCTCAAAGCCGAATTACAGCATTGCAGAATGCAAGGAGAGAGACGCTACATATTCTGCTCCCCTCAAGGTTACTGTCAGACTGACAAAGCCGGACGGAGAGGTACAGAATCACGAAAACATCTTTATGGGAGATTTCCCTCTGATGACGCCCAGCGGCACCTTTGTCATCAACGGCGCAGAGCGTGTCATAGTCTCTCAGCTCGTGCGTTCTCCAGGCGTTTACTATAAGATGGATCACGATAAATACGGAAACAAGCTTTTCAGCGCTACAGTTATCCCTAACAGAGGCGCATGGCTTGAATATGAGAATGACGCCAATAATGTATTCTATGTAAGGATAGACAAGAACAGAAAGCTTCCTGTCACAACCTTCATCCGTGCTCTCGGATATGAAAACGGTCTTGAAACCGACTCCGAGATCATCGAATACTTCGGCGCTGACAAGCTCATTACCTCTACCCTTGAAAAGGACGGCACAAGAAACGGCGAGGACGCTCTCAAGGAGGTTTACAAGAAACTCCGACCCAGCGAGCCTGCCACAAAGGATGCCGCAATGCAGCACCTGAATAATCTCTTCTTCGACCCCAGACGCTATGATATGTCCAGAGTCGGAAGATACAAATACAACAAGAAATTAGGTCTTGCCAACAGGCTTGCAAACCAGATGCTCTCACAGCCCATCATCAGTGATGAAGGCGAGCTTCTTGCAGAGGCAGGCGAGATCATCTCAAAGGAAAGAGCAATGGAGCTGGAAAATATGGGTGTATCAGTCGCCTATATCAAGCCCCAGCCCACGATCTCCGAGGAGGTCCCGGAGGAGATCAAGATCATTTCCAACGGTATGGTTGATATTTCCGGATATGTTTCCTTTGACGCAAAGGAAGAATGCGGAATCAACGAAAAGGTCCGCTGGTGTATCCTCAGGGATATACTTGCTATGGAACTTCCGGAGGATGAGCTTAAAAACGAGCTTCGCAGAAAAAAGGATCTCCTTGTTCCGAAACACATCATTGTTGATGACATCTATGCGACCATCAACTATATGCTGACTCTCTCCCACGGTGTGGGAACAACCGATGATATCGACCACCTGGGTAACAGAAGAATCCGCTCTGTAGGCGAGCTTCTCCAGAATCAGTTCAGGATCGGCTTCACAAGACTCCAGAGAGTCATCACAGAAAGAATGACAAGTCAGGCTCAGGATTACGATCACATCGACCCCAAGACCCTGATAAACATAAGACCGGTAACAGCGGCTATCAAGGAATTCTTCGGATCCTCTCCCCTTTCACAGTTCATGGATCAGAACAATCCCCTTGCAGAGCTTACACATAAACGCCGTCTCTCGGCACTTGGTCCCGGAGGTCTTTCAAGAGACCGTGCAGGCTTTGAAGTCCGTGATGTTCACTATACCCACTACGGCCGTATGTGTCCTATCGAGACACCTGAAGGCCCCAATATCGGACTTATCTCCTATCTTGCTACCTTTGCAAAGATAAATGAATACGGTCTCATCGAGGCTCCCTACCGCAAGGTGGACAAGGAGACCGGTATCGTTACAAAGCACGTTGACTATATGACAGCTGATATCGAGGATAACTATATTGTTGCCCAGGCTAACGAGCCCCTTGATGAAGAAGGCAGATTCGTCAACGATAAGATAGTCGGCAGACACAGAGATGAATTTGTGGAAGTCGAGAAGAGCCAGGCAGATTATATGGACGTATCACCGAGGATGGTTGTATCTGTCGCTACCTCTATGATCCCCTTCCTGGAAAACGATGACGCAAACCGTGCTCTCATGGGTTCAAACATGCAGCGTCAGGCTGTTCCTCTCCTTGTAACAGAATCCCCCATCGTGGGAACAGGTATGGAATACAAGGCAGGCGTTGACTCAGGAGTCTGCATACTCTCTGAGGAGGACGGCGTTGTAAGATATGTAAGCGCAAACGAGATCAGGGTGCAGTACGATTCAGGCAGAATACAGACCTTCGAGGTTATAAAATTCAGCCGCTCCAACCAGGGCACCTGTATCAATCAGATACCGATCGTAGATGTAGGCCAGAGAGTCGTTAAGGGAGAAGTCCTTGCTGACGGACCGGCTACTCACAACGGCGAGATCTCCCTGGGTAAAAACGCTCTCATCGGCTTTATGACCTGGGAAGGCTACAATTACGAGGATGCGGTCCTTCTTAATGAAAAGATCGTTCGTGATGATGTATACACATCCATTCACATTGAAGAATATGAAACTGAAGCAAGAGATACAAAGCTGGGTCCGGAGGAGATCACAAGAGAGATCCCGAATATCGGTGAGGATCAGCTTCGTGATCTGGATGAAAACGGTATCATCCACATCGGCGCAGAGGTTCACTCCGGAGACATCCTGGTAGGTAAGGTCACACCTAAGGGAGAGACTGAGCTTACTGCTGAGGAGAGACTTCTCAGAGCTATCTTCGGTGAAAAGTCAAGAGAGGTAAGAGATACCTCCCTGCGTGTTCCCCACGGCGAATACGGTATAATTGTTGATGTAAAGGTATTCAATAAAGAGGATCCGGACAGCGAGCTTTCTCCCGGTGTAAACAAGGTAGTAAGATGCTACATTGCCCAGAAGAGAAAGATCCAGGTCGGCGATAAGATGGCTGGCCGTCACGGCAACAAGGGTGTTGTATCCAGGATACTCCCCGAAGAGGATATGCCCTTCCTCCCCGACGGCAGACCCCTTGATATCGTTCTTAACCCCCTGGGCGTTCCTTCCCGAATGAATATCGGTCAGGTTCTTGAAGTACACCTGGGATATGCCGCAAAGGCTCTTGGCTGGAAGATTATGACACCTGTCTTTGACGGAGCTCACGAGCAGGATATTTTCCAGTGCTTCCGTGACGCCGGAATTAGCGAGGACGGAAAGATAAGGCTCAAGGACGGACGTACAGGTGAATACTTCGACAATCCTGTAACTGTGGGATATATGTATTACCTCAAGCTCCATCACCTTGTTGATGATAAGATCCACGCACGTTCTACCGGTCCCTATTCTCTCATTACGCAGCAGCCTCTGGGCGGTAAGGCTCAGTTCGGCGGACAGCGTTTCGGTGAGATGGAGGTATGGGCACTGGAGGCATACGGCGCAGCATACACACTTCAGGAGATACTCACAGTCAAATCCGATGATGTAGTAGGCCGTGTCAAGACATATGAGGCAATCGTAAAGGGTCAGAACATCCCGAAGCCGGGCATTCCGGAATCCTTCAAGGTACTTATCAAGGAGCTTCAGTCCCTTGCTCTTGATATCAAGGTATATGACAGAGACAATAACGAGATAGATCTTGAAATAGATCTGGACGACGACTCTCCTGTTGATACATCTATCCTCGATGAAAAGAACATTATGACCGAGAGCGACGCAGAAGGATATCAGTATAAGGATGAAAACGGCGAGGATGAAATAGTTGAGCCGGATGATGATATGATACTTGACGAATCAGCAGAGCTCGGCGATACAGACGATACAGACGACGATATTTTTTAATGAAAGGGGAATTCTGACCTATGGAATTTAACGAGTTCAGTTCTATTAAGATCGGACTTGCTTCTCCTGAAATGATGAGAAAGGAAACCGTTAAGAAGATCATCAACGAACAGGGAGAAGAAGAAGAAATTGTGATCAAGGGCTGGTCCTACGGCGAGGTCACAAAACCCGAAACCATCAATTACCGCACACTCAAGCCCGAAAAAGACGGCCTCTTCTGCGAGGCTATCTTCGGCCCCACAAAGGACTGGGAGTGCCACTGCGGAAAATATAAAAAGATTCACTACAAGGGCAGAGTCTGCGAAAAATGCCATGTTGAGATAACAAAATCCAAGGTAAGGCGTGAAAGAATGGGCCACATCGAGCTTGCCGCTCCTGTTTCCCATATCTGGTATTTCAAGGGCATTCCTTCAAGAATGGCTCTTATGCTGGATGATATCACTCCCAGAAATCTTGAACAGGTTCTCTATTTTGCAAAATACATAGTAACATATGTAAAGCCTGGTTCTCTTGCTGAAAGAGAGATCACAAAACAGCAGATACTCTCCGAAAACGAATATAAGGAATACGAAAACAAATACGGCTCGGATTTCGAGGCAATGATGGGTGCGGAAGCTATCCAGAAGCTGCTTGCTGAGATCAATCTCGATGAACAGTCTGAAAAGCTGAAGGCAGAGCTTGAAAATGCCAGCGGCCAGAAGAAGATCAAGCTTCTGAAAAGGCTTGAGGTAGTGGAATCCTTCCGTCTGTCAAAAAACAGACCTGAGTGGATGATACTTAATGTTCTTCCGGTTATCCCTCCGGATATCCGTCCTATGGTACAGCTTGACGGCGGACGTTTTGCGACATCCGACCTCAATGATCTCTACCGCCGTGTTATCAACAGAAACAACCGTCTCAAAAGACTTATCGAGCTCCATGCTCCGAAAATGATAATCCGCAACGAGAAGAGAATGCTCCAGGAGGCTGTGGATGCCATCATTGACAACGGCAGACGCGGCAGACCTGTCACAGGTCCCTCCAACCGTTCTCTCAAATCCCTTTCAGATATGCTCAAGGGTAAACAAGGACGTTTCCGCCAGAACCTTCTGGGTAAGCGTGTTGACTATTCCGGACGTTCAGTTATCGTTGTCGGCCCTGAGCTCAAAATGTATCAGTGCGGTCTCCCCAAGGAAATGGCTCTTGAGCTTTTCAAGCCCTTCGTAATGAAGATCCTTGTAGAAAGCGGCTCTGTTGCAAATATCAAGGCTGCAAGAAAGGCTGTTGAAAGAGCACAGCCTGAGGTATGGGACGCTCTTGAAAGAGTAATCAAGGGACATCCTGTAATGCTCAACCGTGCTCCTACACTTCACAGACTTGGTATCCAGGCATTTGAGCCTGTACTGGTAGAGGGTAAGGCCCTCAAGCTCCACCCCCTCGCCTGCACCGCCTTCAATGCTGACTTTGACGGCGACCAGATGGCTGTTCACGTTCCCCTTTCCGCTGAGGCTCAGGCTGAAGCCCGCTTCCTTATGCTGGCTGCAAACAACCTTCTCAAGCCCTCAGACGGTAAGCCTGTTACTGTTCCTACTCAGGATATGGTACTTGGTTCATATTATCTTACACTTGACAAGCCCGGCGAAATGGGCGAAGGCAAGGTATTCCGTGATACCGATGAGGTACTGATGGCATACCAGACTGGTGTTATCAGTCTTCATGCAAGAATAAAGGTCCGCAGAGAGGGAGTTTTCGCAGGCAAGAAGATTTCCCGCCTCATAGATACAACCGTGGGACGCATTATCTTCAACAGACCTATCCCCCAGGATCTGGGCTATGTTGACAGATCGGATCCGGACAATTTCCTTAAATATGAGATCGACTTCCTTGTCGGCAAAAAACAGCTGGGAAAAATCTTTGACAAATGTATCAAAAAACACGGTACACAGGTGACATCAAGAGTTCTCGATGACGTTAAGTCACAGGGCTACAAGTATTCTACAAAGGGCGCTATCACCGTTGCTGTCTGCGACGCAACAATACCTCCGAAAAAGAAGCTTATTATCGCCCAGGCTGAAAAAGAGATCGATGTTATTACAAAGCTTTACAGAAGAGGACTTCTCTCCAATGAAGAACGCTATGCAAAGGTCATTGATATCTGGGAAAAGGCTACAAACGACGTTACAGACGCCCTTAAGGCAAACCTTGACAGATATAATCCGATCTATATGATGGCTGATTCAGGTGCCCGTGGTTCTATGAGTCAGATCAGACAGCTTGCAGGTATGCGCGGACTTATCGCAAATACATCAGGTAAAACAATCGAAATTCCTATTCGTGCAAATTATCGTGAGGGACTTAATATTCTGGAATACTTCATTTCCTCCCGAGGCGCAAGAAAGGGTCTTGCAGATACAGCTCTTCGTACCGCTGACTCCGGTTATCTTACAAGACGACTGGTTGACGTTTCTCAGGATGTTATTATCCGTGAGGAGGACTGCAAAACCAAGGAAGGCATCGTAGTTTATGATATCAGACAGACTAACGCCGAAACAGGCGAAGAAGTCAGCGTAAGCAACGAAAATCTTGTTGGTAACCACCTCTTTGAGAATTTCTATGATCCTGCTTCGGGTACACTTCTTATCCCCACAGATAAGATCATAGACGAGACAGATGTCAGGGCTATCCAGGCTCAGAATATCTCAGATATACGTATCCGTCCCTATGAACAGTTTACTTCAATGAGAGCCGGTATCATAGGCAAGTATCCTAAAAATGATATTCCTGATCCCGATTCAGGAGATGTCCTCGCTGTTAAGGATCAGCCTATCACAGAACAGGATGCAGAACGTATCGCTAAATCAGGCGTAACCTCTGTTACTGTCAAGGCTTCTCCTGAGGATGAGTCCGAGGAAACCTTCACCTCTCTCAGGGTATCTCTCCAGGGCAGACGGCTTATGGATGACTTCAATGACCAGGACGGAAACCGTCTCATCCCTGCAAGAAAGCTTCTTACAGACAGCGATATAGATATGATAATAGATTCCGGTGCTGTTGTCGTCAAGGTAGTACACAGCAGCGACGGAGATTCCATCATCGAGTCCATGCACGAGCGTCTCCAGGGAAGATATCTCTGCGAGGATTATTACGATCCGCAGACAGGCGAGCTTCTCGTATCCTCAGATAAGATCATGGACGATCACGACGCTGATCTTATCGTTAATTCCGGCGCTCAGAGCATAAGGATCAGATCCATCCTGGACTGCAGAGCAAAGCACGGCGTATGCAGAAAGTGCTACGGCTCCAACCTTGCAAACGGTATGCCTGTTACTATCGGCGAGGCTGTGGGAATCATCGCAGCTCAGTCCATCGGCGAGCCCGGTACTCAGCTTACCATGCGTACCTTCCATACCGGCGGTGTTGCAGGCGGTGAGGATATCACACAGGGTCTTCCCCGTGTTGAAGAGCTCTTCGAGGCAAGAAAGCCAAAGCATCTCGCTATTATCACTGAGATCGGCGGTCAGGTCAGACTGGAGGACAGAAATGCTGTCATCACAGGCACTGATCTCTCAGATGAAAAGTCCGGCGCTCAGAGCAAGACATATCTCATTCCCTTCGGCGCAAGAGCAAAGGTCAGAAACGGCCAGATGGTAGAGCCCGGCGACCTTCTTACCGAGGGTTCTGTGGATCCCCACGAGATACTCAATATCAAGGGCGCAGCTGCTGTTCAGGATTACCTTATCGAGGAAGTCCAGAGCGCATATCGTCTCCAGGGTGTTGATATCAACGATAAGCATATTGAGGTCATTGTTCGTCAGATGATGAAAAAGGTCCGCATTGAGGATCCAGGAAGCACAGATCTTCTTCCCGGCTCTCTTGTGGACAAGGGCAACTTCTATGCGGCAAACGAAGAGATCGAAAAGAGGATCGAGGCAGGCGAAGAGGGGCTTTCTCTTGCTACCTATTCCCCCACTCTTCTTGGTATCACAAAGGCTTCTCTTGCAACAGATTCCTTCCTTTCCGCAGCGTCCTTCCAGGAGACTACAAGAGTTCTCACAGACGCAGCTATCAAGGGCAAGGTGGATCCTCTTATGGGACTCAAGGAGAATGTTCTCATCGGTAAGCTTGTTCCTGCCGGCACAGGTATGGCAAGATACAGAGACGTTGAGATAGAGGAAAATGCTCCTGCTATCTTCCCCGGTGAACTCAACTGAGTAACGAATTAAACCGGATTATCAGAAAATATTCAGCCACGGATGAATTTACTCTTCCGTGGCTTGAAACTTGAATATAAAGAATTTAGGGTGTGAAAAAATGAAAAAGCTCGCAGCATTACTTTTATCAGCAATACTCGTCTTTTCCCTTGCAGCCTGCTCAGGCGGAAACGGCGGCGACGATAATCAGTCCACCGGCACTTCGGCATCCAGTAAAAACTCAAAGAAAACCTCCGGAAGCTCAAAAAGCTCCTCGTCAAAGTCAAAGACCAGCAGCAAGACCGATGAAACCTCTAAAAAGGTAGAAAAGGCCACTGAAAAAACGAAAAAGGTCACCGAGAACTCTCTTGACAAGGTAGATATAACAGCTTCAGTCAGAGCAAAGATCGACAGCAAAAAGCCAAAGATGTATTCAGGTGCAGCCAAAAACGACGACATAAAAAAGAAACTCTATGATTTTACAAAGAAAATAGAGGGCTATGACCGTCTCGACAGCAAAACAAATGCCCTTGTCAGCGATCCCACTACTGCAAAGATCCAGGTCAAGGACAAGGACGGAAAGAAATACAGCGTTTATCTTGGCCTCCTTTACACAACAAATCAGTCCGATAAGGGAACACCCGTATATGTTATTGAGGGTATCTCGGACGGCAAAAACAAGTACGTCTGCTACAAGAGAGCTGATAAAGATAAATCAGAAAAGGAATTCAGAGATCTTCTCATCTCAAACTTTAAATAATATTAAAATTCCCCCTTGGATATGCTTTTTCCGATCCAGGGGGGATTTTTTATACTATTATCACCCTAAAAAAAATTTAAAGTTTCGCCAGACTTTAATGCATATAATACCGAAAAAAGCCCCGCCGGATGACGGGGCTGAATTTTTTATCAGACAGGATGTATTTTGTTTTTGAGATCAGCCGAAGCATTTATCCCCAGCTTCTTGTCCCTACGCTTGCGGAAGAATCCGGGAGCCACCTTCGGGAACTGAGCATATGTGAGAACATCCTCTTCCTGCTCGATCCATTCCGGGATCTCCTCCCTGAGCTTTTCAAGCTCCGGCTCAAGAAGATCTGCCGGACGGCAGTTTACAGGCTCTGCATCGCCTATTATCTTCTTCTGGAATTCCGGATCGATGGGAACAGGAGTTGTTCCGTATTTGCCGGCTACCAGATCCTTGAACTGGTCATTGCACATTTTGTAGCGTTCGCCAAGAATGACATTGAACACAGCCTGTGTACCGACAATCTGAGAGGTAGGAGTTACCAGCGGAGGATAACCGGCATCCTTGCGGACTCTCGGAACCTCCTCCAGAACTGCTGTGAGCTGATCCTCCTTGTGAGCCTGCTTAAGCTGGCTGAGAAGATTTGAAAGCATTCCGCCGGGTACCTGATAGATAAGTGCCTTTGCGTCAGTTGCAAGCATTTTGGGATCAAGAAGTCCGCTCTTGATATATTTCTCTCTCAGGGTCATAAAGTATTCCCTGATCTCTGCAAGTGCCACAAGGTCAAGTCCTGTATCATATTCTGTGCCCTGGAGAGCAGCAACCATAGATTCTGTAGGCGCATGAGATGTTCCGTTTGCAAGGGGTGACATAGCTGTGTCGATCCTGTCAACTCCGGCTTCGATAGCCTTGAGCAGACACATAGAAGCAAGGCCGGAGGTATAATGAGTGTGCAGCTGAACCGGGATGCTTACTTCCTTTTTGATTGCAGCTACCAGCTCCTCAGTATAATAGGGAGTAAGGAGAGCCGCCATATCCTTGATACAGATGGAATCAGCGCCTGCCTCCTCTATCCTCTTTGCATAGTCAACATAATACTGTGTTGTGAATACCGGACCCGTGGTATAGCTCATTGCTACCTGAGCCTCCACATTCGGATTTTCCTTTTTTGCAGCCTTAGCTGCCGTTATAGCTGTCTTAAGGTTCTTTATATCATTGAGAGCGTCAAATATCCTGATGATATCTATACCATTTGCAACTGAACGCTGTACAAAGTATTCCAGTACATCATCCGCATAGTGGCGGTAGCCCAGCATATTCTGACCTCTGAAAAGCATCTGAAGCTTTGTTTTCGGACAGTGCTTTCTCAGCGTCCTCAGCCTGTCCCAGGGATCCTCATCAAGGAATCGGATACAAGAGTCAAAGGTAGCTCCTCCCCAGCATTCAAGGGAATAAAAGCCCACATTGTCCAGCTTTTCAAGTATGGGAAGCATATCGCTCAGGGGCATTCTTGTAGCAATAAGCGACTGATGCGCGTCGCGGAGTATAGTTTCCGTTATTTCTATTTTCTTTGCCATTATGACTTCACCTTTCCGTTATCTGTGATCAAAACTATTTTCAGCCCAAGGTAACAAGAAGTGTTCCTGTATCAACAGATTCTCCCTTTGTCACATTTACAGAAATTACCGTAGCATCCTTAGGAGCCTTGATCTCATTTTCCATTTTCATTGCTTCAAGGATAACAAGGACTTCTCCTGCCTTTACAGCCTGACCTGCCTTGACCGGGACATTGATTATTGTTCCGGGCATAGGAGAGCTTACTGCCTCGCCACCGGCAGCCGGAGCAGCCTTCTTCGGAGCGGCAGCAGGAGCCGGTGCAGCAGCAGCCGGAGCCGCCGGAGCTGCAGAAACGGATGAACCGTCTGCTTCCTCGACCTGTACGTCATATGTAATACCGTTTACTGTTATTTTCAGATTTTTCATGATATTTTTTCCTTTCAGACTTCTGTCAGATATAAAGATTATTATGTTTCTTGGGAAGTGTGGATACTCTCTTATCGGAAAGCATCTCAACCGCCGCAACTATCTTTTCCCTTGTTTCAGAGGGAAGGATAACATCCTGGACATATCCGCACTGAGCAGCCTTCATAGCTGTGAGCTCGCTGTCCCTGAATTCTGCGACAACCTTCTTTCTTGCCTCGCGGGGATCCTTCTCCCCCCTGAGCTTTCCTCCCAGATCATCTCCGAGAGCAACTACCGCAGCAGCCTCAGGAGCAAGAGCAGAAATGCTGGCGTCGTTCCATGCAAATGTGATATCCGCTGCAGCACCTGTACCTGCAAGAGCGATATATACTGCGCCGTATGCCTCGCCTGTAACGACTGTTATCTTAGCTGTTGTAGCCTCAGCATATGAACTGGAAAGCTTTGCGGCAGATTTGATACATTCAAATCTTTCGGAATCCACAAGGGTTATGACCGGGATACCGAAGGCGTCACAGAATCGCACAAACCTCGCAGCCTTGGAGCAGCCCCTTGAATCAAGGATCTTATCCTCAGTGCTGACTATTCCCACTGTTGTGCCTTCGACTGTGCCAAGCACTGTTCTCACACTTTTTCCGTATTCAGTCTGCATCGGAATTTCGCTTCCGCCGTCAAGAACAGAAGAAATAACATCCTTTCCGTCATCCTGAGGAGCGTCAAATTCCACTGTCCCTGCAAAATCAAGATTATTTGAGGGAAGCATACCGATGAGCTTTCTTGCCTCTGCGATAGCCTCATCATCTGTCTTTTTTACAATATGGGCTGTTCCGTGAGCGGCATTTGAGGCTGCGTCTGAGTCGCTGCCGTCTGTATTTAGAGTAAGCGAAGCATTTCCGGACATTATCACAACATCTCCGCTGACAGCTATCATTGCCTGAACTCCGCAGCACTGACCCAGAACAAGTGATATCTGGGGAACAACTCCGGAAAGATTATTTGAATATTTAAGAACATCTCCATATGCGCCTAAAAGGTCACTGCCCTCTTCTATCCTGCCTCCTATGGAATCATAGACCGCAATCACAGGAGCTCCTGTCTTAAGGGCAAGATCATAGACCTTTTTTATCTTTGCGGCCTGAGCCTTTGACATTGCTCCGCCGGAAACATCCTTATTCTGGGCATAGGCATAAACACCTATTCCTCCGATATTGCCTCTTCCTGCAACCACCTCGGCATAACCGCCGCAGGATCCTGCAAAGGAATCAATTTCTGTAAAAGCGCCGTCGTCAAAAAGCTTTGTAAGTATCTCATAGCCCTTTGTAGCAGCGATCTCGCTGCGTATTCCGGCAAGCGCTTCAAGTCTGGATTCTGAACTCATTCCTTTTCCTCCTTGATAATCACTTGGAAAATATAATTTACCACTGTCTATTATATTATAAATCCGACAAAATAGCAAGCCCAAAAAACACATAATCTGAGGCAGCGTCGACGCTGCACCCATGTTCGCGTAATCGCTCGATTCTCTCGCTCGACCGTACGTACATATACCTTCGTAGCGCGGCATCCGGCGCGCACTGCCCCGGACAATACCCGACCCACCGCCGCCGCAGCCATTACAGGCTGCTTTTCGCGGCTGGCTTGCTCTGACCTACAGCATTTATTTCCCTGAA
>CAMVQZ010000014.1 GCA_947169745.1 uncultured Clostridia bacterium | reverse complement strand
TTTCGCGTTATCGCTCGTTTGCACTCGCTCTGTCGTGCGTACATATACTCTCGTGCTGCGACATCCGGCGCGCAATTCCCCTGACAATACCCCCTCCCCTCGCCGCCGCACCCCTTACGGGCTGCTTCTTACGGCTGTTTCACTCTGACTTGTGGCATATTTTCTCCCTGATAGTAAGCGACTGCTTTTGTGAACAGGTTTATTGAAAGCCGTATGAATCTTCGTCACACATAAGTTTACTATAAACTTACTATAAACAGGAGCGACAACCAGTAAGTATTCATTTTTCATTATTCTATTTCTGCTTTTTTATAATCGGTTTTTGAGTTTTTGGAAAAAATCAAAATAGCTTTCTGTAGAATAAAGCAGACAGCAAAGACCGCAGACCGGAAGGCCTGCGGCTTGTTTTAATGTAATTATTATTTCGTTACTGTCACCTTGCAGGCTCTCTCCTTGCCATTGTAGGTGCGGACTGTCACATATGCCACACCGGGCTTAACGCCTACGAATTCGCCTGTCCAGTTTGTCTTTGTCATCTTCACTACAGAAGAATTACTTGTGCGGAATGTCCTTGTTGCGCAGGCTGCGTCCTTTGCAACGTTTGCCGAAAGGCTTGCTTTCTGACCCACCTTGATGGTCATAATGCCCTTGCTGAGAAGCACCCATGTAGGAGCCTTCTTCACTGTTACGGTGCAGGCTCTTTCTGCGCCGTTTGAAGCCTTTGCTGTGACCCATGCTTTTCCCTGACCTACAGCCTTGATATTGCCGTTTTTGTCAACTGTAACGATCTTTGAATTGGATGTTCTCCAGTTAACAGTTTTGTTTGCTGTGAGCTTGAAGGTTTCGCCCTTGCCCAGGGAAAGAGAATCCTTGTTGAGATTTATGTAGTTGGTTACAGTTACCTTGCAGGTAGCTTTTATTCCGTTTACGGTTTTGGCAGTTATGGTAGCTGTACCTGCTTTTTTGGCTGTGATCTTGCCGCCGGATACAGTTGCAACATTTTTGTTTGAGGATTCCCAGGTCACAGAATTGCTGCCTGAGGGTGAAACCTTTGCAGTAAGTGTTGCAGAACATGCGGGATAAAGTGGCACAGAGCTTTTACTGAGAGAAATACTGCTGGGCAGCGGAACAAAATTCATTTTGTTTTCTTTGGCAAATGCTTCTGTTGTAGAACCCTTATATCCGTAAATGGTAGCTTTTGTTTCAGGATGCAGGCTGTCATTAACATTAAAAGCACCTAAGCGGTATGTAACATTTTTGGAAAGAACTACTATGTTCTTAAGATTATTACACCTGTAGATCACCTGATAATCAATGTAGGTAGCGGTCGACGGAATAGTAAGCTTTTCAAGGCTTGTACATCCGGAAAATGCACCCATACCTATTTTCTGGACCTTGCCAAGATCCAGACTTTTCAGGGAGGTGCAATCCCGCATTGCCTCCATGCCTATTTCCTTGATATTTTGCGGAAGTGTAATGCTTGTCAGGGAGCTGCAGCCTCCAAAAGTCTGAGTCGGCAATGCCTTCCAGCCTGTGGGGATATTTACTTTTTTCAGTTTTGAGCAGCCGTAAAAGAACGCACCCTCATTAATATTGTCTATACGCGGGTGTCCATAGTGGACATTATTCGGAAGCCTGATCTCCTGCAGATCACAAAAATCCTCAAATGCAGATCTTGTAATATACTTCACAGAATCCGGCACAGTTACCTTAACTATATTTTTCCTCGGCGTACCCTTCGGGAACTGGTCGACCATTACGACGGGCTTTCCATTATAACTGGAAGGATAGGTTACGGAAGCAGGTGAAGACGCTGATCCGTTTAATTTAACAATATAGCCTATTCCGGAGCCCGTGTTCCATTCACGGTATTCGAAACTTGTAGCCGCTTGTACCTGAATAGTCGAACTGTCTGTCACCTGCGGCAGTACCGTTAATGCTGAACCTGCAAGCAAAAATGCTGAGAGTGCGCAGGATATTATTTTTTTTGCAGTTTTTTTGATTGACATTTTCTTTTCCTCCATTTAATAAAATTTCAACAACTTGTGGGTTAATATATTTTGCTAATAATTATATAATCTTCGGGTTAAGATGTAAATATAATTTTTGTTGTATGCGATAAAATTTGTATAATCCAACAAAAGCAGGAATGATTTTATGTATTTTTTACCGAGGCTTAAAGAAGTAAGAGTGATGAAAAACATGAGGCAGAAAGATGTCTGCAATATTCTTAATATGAAACAATCACAGTACAGCAGATATGAATCCGGCGAAGACGAAATGAAAATCGGCACCCTGATTGAGATATGCAGAGCGCTGGATATTTCCTCGGATTATCTTCTTGGGCTCTCCGATATCCCCAACCCTGTAGATGAAGGAAAAACTGCTTCCAGATAAAAAACTACAACAGGGTAAGTAAATAGATTTCTGCTGTTCAGAGCTGTATTTGGTTTTCTGTTTCCGGTTACGGAAAATACTTCCATTTCTGGTTTTGTGCAATTCAAATTATATTTTCAACAAAAACCGGCACTTTTCCAAGTAATAACACAAAAATATACAAAACCCTCTGTTTATTCGATAAAAACTTGATTTTTAGGCGATTTGGTATTAAAATAGAAACGAGTGAAAAGAGAACCATTGATGGTATCTCGCAAAAAAAATATTGGGGGACGAATAAATGAATTTTCACGGCAAGGACATAAAGATCTTTACCTGCAATTCCAACAAGCCTGTTGCCAAGCAGATAGCTGATTCCCTGGGCATCCCGGTGGGAAAATCCGAAGTGACCAGCTTCAGTGACGGAGAGATAGCAGTTTCACTTCACGAATCGGTCAGAGGTTCAGAGTGTTTTATCGTACAGTCTACCTGCGCTCCGGTAAATGACAATATCATGGAGCTGCTTATTATGATCGACGCTATGAAGCGTGCATCAGCTGCCAGGATCACTGCGGTTATCCCGTATTTCGGATATGCCCGTCAGGACAGAAAGGCCAAGGCTCGTGATCCGATTTCTGCAAAGCTTGTTGCAGATCTTATTACCAGTGCCGGCGCAGACAGAGTTCTTACAATGGATCTCCACGCTGCACAGATCCAGGGCTTCTTTAATATCCCGGTGGATCACCTTGTAGGCGCGCCCATCCTTGCTAATTATTTCAAGAAGAAAATCGGCGACAACACCGATGATTATGTCGTTGTATCTCCCGATCTGGGTTCAGTTACAAGAGCAAGAAATTTTGCTACACGTCTCGGCTGCCCCATCGCTATCATCGATAAGCGCCGCCAGAGAGCAAATGTTTCCGAAGTAATGAATATTATCGGCGAAGTCAAGGACAAGAAGGTTATCCTTGTTGATGATATGATAGATACAGCAGGCACACTCTGCAATGCAGCACAGGCTGTTGTTGAGAGAGGCGGCGCTACTGAGGTTTATGCAGGCGCTACCCATGCTGTTCTTTCCGGTCCTGCTATTGAGAGAATCAAGAACAGCGTTATCAAGGAGGTTATTCTTCTTGATACCATCGCAGTACCTCAGGATAAATACCTGGACAAATTCACAACTCTTAATGTTGCTCCTGTTTTCGCAGAGGCTATCGAGAGAATATACGAGGACAAGCCCGTATCTACAATTTCAGTCTGATAATACCACCCATAAACATCGGCACTTCCGGCTCCACCGGAGGTGCCTTATTCTATTTGGGAAAGCGCCGCCTTGTGTAAAGATTGAAAACTTAAAAATTTATAATGGTTGTACGGCGAGGATGAGTTTTTTGTGTGTCTGGTTTGTTTTTTGAGCCGCCGGTTTTATTCAGGGCGTGCCTTCGGCACGGGACAAGACGGGGATCCACAAATGGGGTTGCGGACCCCCTTTGAGGTTGCCCCTTTTGAAATACCCCTCCTTAAACCCCTGCTGTGTCAGCCGGAAGTCTTTATGCTGAGGGCGGATATATATAAACCGGGCAGACCGTATATGTAAGCTGCAGGTCTGTATGATAATCTGTGGCTACATATGAACCTCCGTATCAGTTCACCTGACCGGAAATACCGAATAAAGAAAAAACAATAATTGTTGTAGTCGCTTCGCTCCATTTATAGTAAGCTTATGCGTGACGGAAGTACTTACAGCCTTCACTAAACCTGTGCATAAAGCAGGCGCTCAGTGCCGAGAGAGTGATATGATAGAAGTTAGTAAAAAACAGCCGCGTATAGCAGCCCGTAACGGCTGCGGCGGCCAGCGTGACGCTGGACCCGATTCGCCTTATCGCTCAGTGCGAGCACCCGTTGCACGGTTGAATTGTGGGGGGGAATATGTTAAAATAGGCTGGGATGATTTGTCCGGCGGCAAAGAACTATATAACTAAAAAATAATCAGCTGGAGGGAAACATATGACGGATAGCGAAATAATTGATTTTGAGACAGACAAGCAGTCAACATATATGTATGAGCTAAGAGATATACTGTATATCCGTGCAGGAGGAAAAACGCCGAAGGCATTTGTCCGCACCTACGGATGTCAGCAGAATGTTGCAGACAGTGAAAAAATAAAGGGAATGCTGGCAGAGATGGGCTGTGAGCTTACTGATGAGAAAGAGGAAGCGGATATAATTCTTTTTAATACCTGTGCTGTCAGGGAGCACGCTGAGGACAGAGTTTATGGAAACGTAGGCGCTCTGAAGGCTCTTAAAAAGAAAAAGCCCTCACTGTTGATAGCCCTTTGCGGCTGTATGATGGAGCAGGAGCACGTTGCGGAAAAGATATATAAAAGCTTCCCGTATGTAGGTCTTGTATTCGGAACCCATGTGATACATAAATTCCCGGAGCTGCTTTATAATTCTGTAGTTGAGGGAAAAAGGCTGGTGGAAAGAGGAACAGACGACGGAAAGATCTATGAAGGCCTCCCGATAAAAAGAGACGGTACCTTCAAGGGCTGGCTCCCGATAATGTATGGCTGTGATAATTTCTGCACCTATTGTATTGTACCCCATGTAAGGGGCAGGGAGAGAAGCCGCTGCCCGGAAAATATCCTGTCAGATGCAAGGAGCATGGTGGAAAACGGCTTCAAGGATATTACTCTTCTGGGACAGAATGTCAATTCCTACGGAAAGGGTCTTGACCAGAGTATCAGCTTTGCAGAGCTTCTGAAAAAGGTTGCCGGTATAGACGGAGATTTCTGGGTTCGCTTTATGACCTCCCACCCCAAGGATGCTTCAAAGGAGCTTATTGACGTTATAGCTGAGAATCCGAAGATATCTCCCCACATCCACCTCCCCTTCCAGTGCGGGAGCGACCGTATACTGAAGCTGATGAACAGACGATATACTGTGGAAAAATATATGGAAATAGTAGAATATGCAAAAAAGCGTATTCCGGATCTTTCCCTTACCAGTGACGTCATAGTAGGCTTTCCGGGCGAAACATATGAGGATTTCCAGAAAACTCTGGAGCTTATCCGAAGGATGGAATTCACCTCGCTCTTCACATTCATCTATTCTCCCAGAGTCGGTACGCCTGCGGCAAAATTCAAGGATCCCGTCACTCATCAGGAAAAGGCTCTGTGGATGGGCGAGCTGCTGAAGCTACAGGAAGAAATATCGGCAAAGCGCACAGCGTCTATGGTTGGAAGGACTATGAGAGTGCTTGTAGAAGAGGAGGCAAAGGAAGGCATACTCAATGCAAGAACTCACAACGGCGTTGTTGTAGAGGTTCCGGGAAAAACAGAGCTGATCGGACACTTTGCCGACGCCAGGATAACAGAAGCAAGAAACTTTATTTTAAGAGGACAGCTTGAACAAACAAAATAAATTATTCGGAGGAATCAAAATGGAAAACAAGGATATCATTGTAATGGCAAGAGAACTGGGAAAGGCTCTTCAGCAGGAAGAAGCATATATCAGATATATGGCTGCAAAACAAGCTGCAGACGAGGATGAAGATCTGCAGAAGGCTATAGAAAAGTTTTCATCCACAAGAGACGCTATCTCAGCGGAAACCTCAAAGGATGAGGATGAAAGGGATACAGAAAAACTGAAGGCTCTCAGCGAGGATATGAGGAAGGCTTATGCCGGTGTTATGACAAACGAAAGAATGATAGGCTATAATGACGCAAAAGATGAATTCGATGTTATTTTCCGCCGTGTGATAACAATAATCCAGAAATCCGGCGAAGGCGAGGATCCGGAGACTGCTGATTATATCCCGGAGGGTTGCAGCGGCTCCTGCGCTACCTGCGCCGGATGCTGATCGGACAACAAATCATCCGGAAAAAGAGGTGAATAAATATGCCGGAGCTTTCGCCGCTGATGCAGCAGTATCTCAGCATAAAGGAAAATTATAAGGATAATACGATAGTATTTTTCAGAGTAGGGGATTTTTATGAAATGTTCTTTGACGATGCAAAAACAGCGTCAAGGGAACTGGAGCTTACTCTGACAGGAAAGGAATGTGGTCTCAGCGAAAGAGCGCCTATGTGCGGAGTGCCCTTTCACAGCTACGAGACCTACGCTGCCCGGCTTATCGCCAAGGGCTATAAGGTAGCAATATGCGAGCAGACTGAGGATCCCTCTAAAACAAAAAAACTGGTGCGCAGAGAAGTGATCCGGGTGCTGACCCCCGGTACTGTCACAGAACAGAGTATGCTCAGCGAGGACAGCAATAATTATATCTGTGTTATTTATATTTTAAGGGATAAAGCCGGTGTTGCATTTTGTGATATCTCCACAGGCGAGCTTTTTGCTACCCTTATAACCAGTCCGGAGCTGGAGAGCGCATTAAAAGACGAGCTGATAAAGTTTTCTCCGAGAGAAATAATAGTCGGTGGAAATACAGAAAAGCTTGAAGGTATTTCCCCGTTTATAAAAGACAAGCTGTCTGCCTGCGTCTCCATGCTTCCGGATGAAAGCTTTTCGTATGCAGACTCCAAAGCCCTTATTTCTCAGCTTTTCGGAGGGAAAACGCCGGAGGAGCTGGGACTGGAAAATAAAAACCAGACAGTCTGCGCTCTGGGAGCTCTCATAAGCTATCTTAAAGATAACCGTAAAGAAAGCATTGGCAGAATAAATGACCTGGAGCTATATGAAGAAGAAAACTTCGTTCATATAGATTATAATACGAGAAAAAATCTGGAGCTCACCGAGCCTCTCAACAGTAAAAATCACTCAGCCTGCCTTTTTGCAGTTCTGGATTCGACAAAAACCTCCTTCGGAAAAAGACTTCTTAAAAGCTATATAGAAAAACCTCTGATAAGCATCGGACGGATAACCAGAAGGCTCAATGCCGTACAGGAATTATTCGATAATGCCAGAATGCGCTGCGAGCTGAGAGATGGTCTTTCAGGTATGCACGACATACAAAGGATGATAACCCGTATAATCGGAGGAAATTCCGGAGCAAGAGAACTGAGGATGCTTTGTCAGGCACTGCAGCGTGTCCCCATCGTAAAGGACAGCATAAAGGATGCAGAAAGCCAGCTTCTCCGGGAAATGTATGACGGACTTGATAACATGGAGGACGTAGTCCGGCTGATTGACAGCGTTATCGAGGATGATCCTCCCTTTACCGTAAGAGAGGGCGGACTTATCAGACCGGGAGTTTCAAAGGAACTGGACGAGCTTAAATATGATATGGAAAACAGCTCCGGACTTATGGCAGGTATCGAGCGCCGTGAACGGGAAAGGACAGGTATTCCAAAACTGAAAATAGGATATAACCGGGTATTCGGTTATTACCTGGAAGTCTCCAATTCCTATAAAAATATGGTGCCTGAGGATTATATCAGAAAACAGACACTTACCGGAGGGGAAAGATATATCACAGAAGAGCTCAAGCAGCTGGAGCGCCGGCTCCTGGGTGCTAAGGAAAGGGCAAATGCCCTGGAATATGAGCTTTATAACAAAATCAGGGAAACAGTCTCTGCAGCCTCTGAACGAATATCAAAAACTGCCGGCTGTGCTGCAACTCTGGATGTAATCGCTTCCCTTGCCCACGTTGCTGTCGAAAATGATTACTGCTGTCCCCGTCTGAATAACAGCGGTATCATAGATATAAAAAACGGACGCCACCCGGTGGTGGAAAAGCTGATGAAAGACGCATCATTTGTCCCGAATGACACCTATCTGGATACCGGAAAAAACAGAACAGCCATTATAACAGGCCCTAATATGGCAGGTAAATCCACATATATGCGGCAGACCGCTCTGATTGTTCTCATGGCTCAGATGGGATCCTTTGTTCCTGCCTCAAACGCAGACATATCTGTAACAGACGGAGTTTTTACCAGGATCGGCGCATCCGACGACCTTTCTACAGGACAGTCCACTTTTATGGTGGAAATGAATGAGGTGGCTTATATCCTGAAAAAGGCCACTAAGAAAAGCCTCATAATCCTTGATGAGATAGGCAGAGGAACCTCTACATATGACGGTATGAGTATCGCAAGAGCTGTTCTGGAATATGTTTCTGATACAAAAAAACTGGGAGCAAAGACTCTCTTCTCCACTCATTATCACGAACTGACTGTTCTGGAAAGTGAACTGGAGGGAGTCAGAAACTATAATATCGCCGCTGTCAAGCACGGAGGAGAAATAACCTTCCTGAGAAGAATACTTCCCGGCGCCGCTGATGAAAGCTACGGCGTTGAAGTGGCTTCCCTGGCAGGACTTCCGAAAAGCGTTATCACCCGGGCAAAGAAGATACTCAGAAAGCTGGAGGAAGGAAAGGGAGAAATCCACACCCCTGCGCTCAGGGATCAGGATGAAGAAGAGGATATACAGCTTTCAATGATACAGGAGGAAAGTCTGGCTGAAAAGCGTCTCAGAGAAATAGATGTCAACAAGCTCACCCCGATGGAAGCAATGAACCTCCTGTTTGAACTGACAAAGCTTCTGGATAAATGATTATGAATTTTATTATAGACAGCCTTTATACCCTTGAGAGAGACGCTCTTCCCTATGTTCTTATGCTCCTGCCACTGTATGTCATATACAGAGGAACATATCCTGCAGATATACAGGCTCATCGTCTGGCTGGAAAATATAACGGCAAAGAGGAATTTATATCACTTTCCTTTTATTTCTATCTGACAGTCCTGCTGGTTCAGATATTCATAATGCATCCCTCTGTCAGCACCCTGCAGCTTGTCCCCTTCAGGACGATACTTTCAGATATGTCATATCTCACCGGAAATGAATATCAGAGAGAAAATTTCATCAATAATCTTACTGGTAATATCCTGCTTTTTATACCCTTCGGATTTTTCATCCAGCGGCGTTTCCGGCTGACTGTTCCAAAAACAATTGCTGTGTGCGCTCTGTTTTCCCTATCGCTGGAGGCAGGACAGCTGAGCCTTCCCAGAAACACAGACGTGGACGACATTATCCTCAATACTCTGGGGGGCACTATCGGAGCTGTTCCCACAGCTCTTTTTCAGAAGAGAAAAGCTCTGTCCTCCCGGGCAACAAAATAATATACGAAAGGAGAACAGCATATGTATCTCAGACCATACAAAAAATCAGATGCAGAAACTATCATTTCCTGGTGTGAAAATGAAGATATCTTCAGGAAGTGGACATCCGACAGATATGGCCATTATCCCATAACCGGAGAAGATATGAATCATAAGTATACAGAATGTAACGGCGACTGTTCCGAGGAGGATAATTTCTATCCCTTTACCGCCTGTGATGAGGATGGTATGGTGGGACATTTTATCCTGAGATATACAGGAGGAAACCACAATATACTTCGCATCGGCTTCGTTATACTTGATAATAAAAAACGCGGCCGGGGGTACGGGAAGGAAATGATAAAACTCGCTGTCGATTATGCCTTCCGTATTGCCGGTGCAGAACAGGTCACCATTGGTGTTTTTGAAAACAACAAGCCTGCTTACTGCTGCTATAAGGCTGCCGGTTTCCGGGATGTGGAAACCGAAAAAGATATCATCTGTGAGCTTTTCGGAGAAAAATGGAAAATATGCGAGCTTTCAATAGACAAAAATAATTATTTTTCGTAAAAACGGACAGCATATTTCCACAGGGGCAGAAGTAAAATCCTGAATTCAATGCATTTATAAAGTTTCGCTTGAAAATGGCTTGAGCGAAGCTTTATTTTTTTATCTGACCGGATAACAGCGGTTCCTTAGTAATATCAAAAACCGGCTGTGAAGAGATGTTTACACATTGTTTCTTCACAGCCGGTATTATATTGATATTATTTCTTTTTAAAGCCGTCCTTAAGCGAAACGCTTCTGTTGAATACAAGAGCGTCCGGCCTGGAATCCTTGTCGATGCAGAAGTATCCCAGTCTCATAAACTGGAAGTTTGCCGGTGCGGCTGCTCCCTCCAGAGATTTCTCTACCTTGCAGTTTTTGAGAACTACAAGACTTTCCGGGTTTATATAGTCGATAAAATTCTTATCTCCTGTATCCGGTTCAGGATCCGTGAAAAGATTATCGTAAATCCTGACCTCGGCTTCAATACAGTTTTCAGCATTCACCCAGTGAACAGTGCCTCTCACCTTTCTTCCGTCCGGTGTATCTCCTCCCCTGGTCTCAGGGTCATATTCAGCATAGACCTCAGTCACCTTGCCGTTTTCATCCTTTTTGCAGCCGGTACACCTGACGATATATGCAGATTTGAGTCTGACCTCGTTTCCGGGATAGAACCGGTTGTATCCCTTGACCTTCTCCTCCAGGAAATCTCCGGCCTCGATATACAGCTCTCTTGAGAAGCTGATCTCTCTCGAACCGTCCTCAGGTCTCCTGGGGTTGTTTTCTACCTCAAAAGTCTCTGTCTTTCCCTCGGGATAATTTGTTATCACCAGTCTGACGGGATCCAGAACACACATCACTCTTTTTGCATTCTCATTGAGATCATCTCTCAGGCAGTGCTCCAGAAAGCTGTATTCCACAGTACTGTTTGTCTTTGAAACGCCTATTCCCTCGCAGAAGCTGCGGATAGATGCAGGAGTATAGCCTCTTCTTCTCAGTCCGCAGAGAGTAGGCATCCTGGGGTCATCCCAGCCATTCACATAGCCCTCATCCACAAGCTGACGGAGCTTTCTCTTACTCATAACAGTGTTGTTTATACCAAGCCTTGAAAACTCTATCTGACGGGACTTGCAGGGAGCTGTGATATTATCTATCACCCAGTCATAAAGAGGTCTGTGGGATTCAAATTCAAGGGTACAGAAGGAATGGGTTATTCCCTCCAGAACATCCTCAATGGGATGAGCAAAATCATACATGGGATAGATACACCACTTGTCCCCTGTGCGGTGATGAGGGATACGGTTTATTCTGTATATTACCGGGTCTCTCATATTGAAATTTCCGCTTGCAAGGTCTATCTTCGCTCTGAGGGTCATTTTGCCGTCCTCAAATTCCCCGTTTTTCATCCTTTCAAAAAGCTCCAGGCTTTCTTCCACAGGTCTGTCCCTGTATGGGCTGGTAGCAGGGGTTGTGGTATCTCCTCTGTTGGCTCTCATCTCCTCGGGGGAAAGCTCACAGACATATGCGAGACCCTTTTTTATGAGCTCCACTGCAAAGTCATACATCTGGTCAAAATAATCAGAGGCATAATGAAAACGATCCTCCCAATCAAAGCCCAGCCATTTAATATCCTCCTTAATGGCGTCCACATATTCCACATCCTCTTTTGTGGGGTTTGTATCATCCATTCTGAGGTTACATATTCCGCCAAACCGCTCTGCAGTTCCGAAATCTATACAGACAGCCTTTGCATGTCCGATATGAAGATAACCATTCGGCTCAGGAGGAAAACGGGTATGTACCTTCTGACCCTCATATCTGCCTCCCTTAGCAATATCTTCCATAATAAACTCTTCAATAAAATTACCGGCGTTTTCTGCCGCCATTATCTCATCTGCCATTGTTTTCTCTCCCTGTTTTCATTTCGTAAAAGCATCTATTTAATCAATTCAAATTTTTTCTTCCCGTTTTCTTCAACGACAAAATACTGCCCGTTTGCAAAGCGATATCTTTCCCGGTATCCCCTGAATATCAGATAAGCGCTTGCCAGTATTGAAAAAAGTCCCATAACATATGATATTGTAACATCCTTGCTTATGAGCCTTGAAGATGAAGGATTATCCGGATCGTAATATACCGTAACTATACTGCCTGCACCTGATGAATCCGAAAGTCCTATTGAACCCATTCTTGAGGATTCCACTACATCCAAACCCCTGTATATCTGCCCGTCAGGCAGGGTAAAGCTGTAATAAAGACTATGATCCCGATTGATGGAGGCTCGTCGGCTGGAAATAGCCCGACTGCCTGTAATCTGTCCCTGCACCGACATTGCTTTATCAAAAAAAGCGCTGTCACTGATCCGGATCCTGATAGCCATTGATACAACGATCATTCCGACTATAAGTATAAGTATTCCCAGTAATATCGACCTTCTGTATCTTCTTTTTCCGTCCTCTTTTGTGGCTACTTTTCTGTTTGATGAAGTTCTGCTGCGTCCGTAATCTTCATAGCCGTATGGATCACTATCTGATACATCCGATCCGTACCTGTTTTCCTGACTGTCCCAGTCATAGTCGCGATCCCGGGAGGTATCATATCCGCTTCCGTTTGTTTTCTCCTCATCACGGCTGTCCCAGGTATTCTGCGGCATAAACGTGTTTTCGGGTGTGAGCGGCTGCTGCCCGTAAAACATCGGCTCCTGCTGACGTGGATTATTTACCTGTGGGGCTCCCGAGCCCACAAAATCCGTAGGTGAGCTGCCTCCGTTTGAGTATCCGCTTCCCATACTGCGGTTATAGCGTATCTGGTCAGCCTTTGCAAGAAGCTCTGCTTTCTTTGCTTCAGTCAGCTCAAAATCCATATCATCCACGGAATTACTGTTTCTGCTGCCGTAGCCGAAGCCAAAGCCGTGAGAAAAGCTTGATCTGCCCCGGCTGTAGCTTACCCTTGAATCCCGTCTTTTTCTCTCGGCATTATACTGACCCATCAGCATATCAACTTTCGCCTGATATTCTCTTTGTCTCTGGTCAGTGGAGCCATAGGAAGAAGTCTGCCGGGGAGCAGGATCAGGCTCAGTCCTCCCCGGACGTCTCGAACGAGGATGCTCACTGTAGTATTCCCCCATAAGAGCGCCTACCTTAGCCTCATATTCAGCCTTTCTTCTGGCCTGCTCATCTGCGTCCGGTGTATTATCCGGTCTTTCTCTCCAGTCTGTTTCATCATATCCGTGGTAGAAGCCGTCGTTCCTGTCATCCATTTCAAAATCTCCTTACAATACCGGGAGTTTATCCCAGCTTTTCAAGTCCTGTATGCAGTCTTTTGAGAGATTCTTCTCTTCCGAGTATATCCAATATTTCTATAGCTCCTCCGGGAGTAACAGTCATTCCTGATGCAGCTATTCTCACCGGCCACATTGCAGTGCCGTTTTTTACGCCCAGCTCCTGAGCCAGGGAAATAAGCCTGTCGTGGAGACTGTCGTGATCCCAGGAGGGAAGCTCCTCAAGAGCCTTAATCCCTGCGCTGAGAAGCCCCGGCACATTTTCAAGAGTAGTCTTGCTCTTCTTGTTTACAAAAAGCTCCTTGTCATAATCGGGAAGCTCTGCAAAAAATGCGATCTTTTCCGGTATCTGGGTAAGTCTTGTGGTTCTCTGCTGCAGAATAGCGGCAAGCTTGAGCCTGTCCAGCTCCTTATCCCCAAGAGCCTGTGTGAAATAGGGGTCTGAAACAGCCGCAAATTCCTCAACGGTCATCTTCTTGATATATTCGCCGTTGAACCACTCTAATTTATCATAATCAAAGACAGCCGGAGATTTGCTGATACCATCAATAGAGAAATTCTCTACCAGCTCCTTCAGAGTGAACATTTCCTGGTTATCCTTAGGCGCCCAGCCCAGAAGCGCAATATAATTTATTATAGCCTCCGGGAGAAAGCCCTGCTCCACAAGATCCTCAAAGCTGGTCGCACCGTGACGCTTGGAAAGCTTTGATATGGAACCGTCATCATTCTTTCCCATTATCAGGGGAAGATGGATATATGTGGGTATTTCCCAGCCAAATGCCTCATAGAGAAGATTATATTTCGGAGTAGATGAAAGATATTCGCTTCCTCTTACCACATGAGTGATATTCATTGTATGGTCGTCGATCACATTTGCAAAATTATATGTAGGATATCCGTCAGCCTTAATGAGTATCTGATCCTGAAGCTCGGAATTCTCCACAGATATTGTTCCGTAGACCGCATCCTCAAATGTAGTTGTGCCCTCAAGCGGCATTTTCTGGCGGATAACAAAGGGCGTTCCCTTATCAAGAAGCTCCTGTATCTCCACTTCTGAAAGATCACGGCAGTGTCTGTCATAGCCGGCTCCCGGATCATCGGAATCTGCCCGGAGCTGATCCAGTCTCTCCTTTGTGCAGAAGCAGCGGTATGCGTGACCCTCGTCAATGAGCCTTTGCGCATAGGGCATATAGATGCTCTTTCGCTCGCTCTGGACATAGGGGCCGTATTCTCCGCCTACATCCGGTCCCTCATCATGAGCCAGTCCTGCTGAGCGCAGTGTGTTATATATGATATCAACTGCACCCTCGACCTTTCTGTCCTGGTCGGTATCCTCAATACGGAGAACGAAATCTCCTCCCAGAGATTTTGCGATGAGATATTCATAAAGCGCCGTTCTCAGGTTGCCCACATGCATAAAGCCGGTAGGGCTGGGCGCAAATCTTGTTCTGACTTTTTTCTCTGCCATATGCTTACACCTCAGTCTAATAAGTTGCACCCGAAACGATAAGGCTCCGGGTGCGGATTTTTCTGCTGTTCATCCAGCTTTTATTTTATCACTCTTACACGGATAACTCCGTCGATAGCGGCGATCTTGTCCTTTGCAGACTCGTCAACATCATTGGCAACATCAAGGATAGTATAAGCATAATCCTTCCTTGACTTGCTGTCCATGCTCTCGATATTATTGCCTGTCTCAGAAAGGGCAGCAGTAACTGTTGAAATGATATTCGGGATATTCTTGTGGATAACGCATACTCTCTCAGCGCCTGTGCGCGCCATTGATACAGAGGGAAGAGTTACGGAATTAACGATATTTCCGTTTTCGAGGAATTCCTTGATCTCCTCTGCAGCCATCTGAGCGCAGTTATCCTCTGACTCCGGTGTTGAAGCTCCCAGATGAGGTGTTACGATAACACCCTCCTCGCCCAGGATATCATCTGTTGCGAAGTCTGTGGTATATGCGGCTACCTTGCCCTCCTTGAGAGCGGCAAGTATATCGGCGGAATTGACCAGATCTGCGCGGGAATAATTGACGATGCGCACGCCGTCCTTCATCTTTGCGATATTTTCAGCATTGATAACTCCCTTTGTATCCGGTGTGAGGGGTACATGAACTGTGATATAATCGCTCTCTGCGAATACCTCGTCAAGAGTTACAACGTGCTTTACCTTGCGTGAGATACGAAGAGCGTTGTCAACTGACAGATAGGGATCGTAGCCTACTACCTCCATACCAAGGGATACGGCGGCATTTGCCACAAGTATGCCGATAGCTCCCAGACCGATAACGCCCAGGGTCTTGCCCTTGAGCTCAGGTCCTACGAACTGGCTCTTGCCCTTTTCTACCATTTTGCCTACTGCGTCGCCGTTGCCCTTGAGTGTCTTTGCCCACTCAATGCCGTTGACTACCTTTCTGGAGCTGATAAGAAGAGCGGTGAGAACCAGCTCCTTTACAGCATTGGCATTTGCGCCGGGAGTATTGAAAACAACGATACCCTTTTCGGAGCATTTATCCAGAGGGATATTATTAACGCCTGCGCCTGCTCTTGCAATAGCGAGAAGGCTTCCGGGCATCTCCATATCGTGCATTGCTGCGCTGCGGACCAGGATCGCATCGGGCTCCCTGACATCATCGGCAATATTATAGTTATCACCCAGACGTGAAAGACCTGCTGCAGAGATCTTGTTAAGTGTCTGAATATTATACATTTTTATCATCCTTATCAATAAATTATTTTATCCTCGCTGAAAACAACTCAGGAGTTGCGGGCTTCAAACTCACCCATGAATTTAACAAGAGCCTCAACTCCCTCGATGGGCATTGCGTTATAGATGGAAGCTCTCATACCGCCAACTGAACGGTGACCCTTGATATTGACGAAATCATTCTCAGTTGCTTCCTTTACAAACTTAGCGTCAAGCTCGTCATTGCCTGTGATAAAGGGAACATTCATAAGAGAACGATCCTCAGGAACAACTGTACCCTTGAACATATTTGAGCTATCAAGGAAGTTATAAAGAATAGCTGCTTTCTTCTCGTTGATCTCCTTCATCTTCTCAAGACCGCCGATATCGTTCTTGATCCACTCAAGTACCAGCTTGGCCATATAGATTGTATAGCAGGGAGGTGTATTGAACATTGAGCCGTTATCTGCGTGAGTCTGGAAGTTGAGCATCGTGGGGGTAATATCCATAGCGTTTCCGATAAGGTCGTCACGAACAATAACGATTGTAAGACCTGCCGGAGCCATATTCTTCTGTGCGCCTGCATAGAGGATTCCGAATTTGGAAACATCAATCGGTGCAGAAAGGATGCATGATGAAATATCTGCTACAAGAGGAATATCCCCTGTATCCGGCAGCTCATGATATACTGTGCCGTAAATTGTATTATTCATGCAGATATAGAAATAGTCTGCGTCCTTTGAGAAGGTAGAAGGATCCAGCTTCGGGATATATGAGAAGGTCTTGTCCTTTGAAGATGCGACAACATTAGCGTCAAGATAGCGTGCTGCTTCCTTATATGCCTTTGTTGCCCACTGACCTGTGAGAACATAGTCTGCCTTTTTATTCTTGTTTCCAAGGTTCATAGGGATAGCTGCAAACTGTGTTGAAGCTCCGCCCTGAAGGAATAATACCTTATAGTTATCAGGAATATTCATTACCTCTCTGAGAAGAGCCTCTGCTCCCTCAATGATGGTTCCATAGATCTTGCTGCGGTGAGACATTTCCATTACTGACTGACCGCTGCCCTCATAGTCGAGCATCTCTGCGGCTGCCTTTTCAAGTACTGACTGCGGCAGCATAGAAGGACCTGCCGAAAAATTGTAAACCCTTTTCATTTTTATTGCCTCCAAAATTTTTTTTGCAAACAGAAAGAAGTTACACTTTCCCTTTTGCATGATACTCTATAATTATAATGCAAACAAAGCTATAAGTCAATTACAACACCGAAATTTTCTCCATCAGGTGCGTGCTCGCACTGAACGATTCGCGTAGTCGCTCGTTTGCACTCGCTCGGTCGTGTGTACCAATACTTTCGTGCCGCTGCCTGCCGCACCCCTTACGGGCTGATTTTCGCGGCTGTCATATTCTGACTTTCGGCATCTCACTTCCTCGGCACGGAACGCCTGGTTTTGTGTACATACTAACCAAAAGCCGACAATAACTTCTGTTTCACACAAGCTTACTACAAAAGAAGCGCGGCAACAACCACAATTATTATTCATTATTTATTTCCGGTTCCCGCTTTGACCCAGCGCCGGAGGCACGCACTGCACAAGGCTATCGGTACGTCAGAACAAACCAGACACGCACAATCTTACAACAAAATGACATTTAGCTGCTCTCTTTTATGGCTCCGCAAGCTTTTTCACCGCCGTGTATATATCCGATATCCGGTACCACACAGCAAAGTTCACCACACCCGTCACCGGCATATTGAATATCTTCTGAAAAACGCGCACGGCTTCTTTTGTTTTCTCTCCGAATATACCGTCAACTGCCAGCCTGGGTATGAGAGGAAAATTATCGGATATCCCATTGAGCCAGGTCTGCAGAGTGCGTACCCCTGCTCCTCTGGAGCCTGTGGAAAGCACCCCCGGAAAAGAGGACGGTATCCCCTCCACTCTGTCAGCCTGTGTCAGATAGATATCCCTCCCGTAATAGGTTTCCAGTATTCTCTGGGCAGAATACCCTTTATCAGCCAGCTCCTTTGATCCCCACTGGCTGAGCCAGCCTCTCCTCATCACCCTTCTTCCGTCACAGAACTGGGAAAACACGGGCTGGGATATTCCCGGTCTTTTTATATAGATATTAAAGACCTCATCGACTATATCTGAGATCTCCGAAAACACATTTCTTCCATAGGTGAACGCCATATCATATGCGGTGGAGCTGGTTATTGTGAAATCATAGCCCTTTCCCCGGTACCATTCAGTATATACTCTGTTAAGGGTAAATGAAATAATCGCGATGATATTAGCCTTCAGAGCCTCCCGCGGCCAGGTGGCAAATATTTCCGAGCTGGCCACATTCTTTATATAATCTGTATATCCTACGGTATAGTCCGGAGCGCTGCTGTCAGATGGCACTCCGGCGTGAACTATTATAAATTCCGGCACCACCGGTTCCGGAAGAACAACTGTTCCTCCGGGAGGAGGCATTGGTTTTGTCTCCGCTTCCGGTATTTTTTCCGGAAAGCCCCCCAGGATCGTCGGATCAGGAATGTCTATTTCCGTATCTCTTTCCGGAAAGCTTATACTCTGCAGTGAAAGAGTGTCAGCATAAACCTGGACATTATTGATCTCCGTTCTCAGTCCTCTGTCCGATTCCGCAGAAACATCATAAACAGAAAAGGGCAGAACTCCTTCTTCCGATAATTCCGGAGAAAGGGAAATTTCCTCCGGCGGAGCCGGAAGGGTGAGCAGCGGAAGTCTGCCGTTTTCATCAACAGTCCCCCGGAAGATCAGCTGATCTCCCCTCCTGACTGAGACCAAAGCATTTCTGACCGGTACTGCATCCTGGTTTATTGCTGATATCTGCAGTGTGCCCTGTGGCATAACATCTTCTCCCTTCAGGTATTTCTTATATAATTGAATGATCCGTAAAGATCCAGTCTGCCATATCCCCATTTGTTATTTGGATATTCCATATTATCCTGACGGGACGCTCCGCCTATGAGAAGATTCCGGATAATATCCCCGTTCATTCCAGGAATGTTTCCCTTCACTATCCCCCATTCCATAAGAAGCGCCGAAGCCCCGGCTGTAACAGCAGCGGCAGCGCTGGTACCGGTCATTGTTCCTGCGCCCTCCGGATATATCCCTCCTATTTTCACACCCGGAGCAACCACATCAGGAGATATCTTCGGCAAACGGGTAGGCCCCCACGAAGAAGAGGAAAACAAGCTGTCGTCAAAGCTGTTATAAGCGCCGCAGGTAATGCTCCGCTGTGCAGCAGCAGGAAAAACAATTGTATAATCCGGCACTGGTCTCAAGAATTCCACCGAAGGATCAACCTGACCGGTGAGAGGAAGCCACGCCCAGTACCTTCCGTCTATCACCCTGTCTCCGTATATATTGATCTCCCAGATACCGGCAGTAGCGTTTTCCAGCCCCACCCAGATAATATTGCTGTTGTCGCTGGAATATCTCAGGGTTATTACTGAATTTTCAAGAACAAGTCCCTCTCTGTATTCATCTCCGGGACGGAAGGGCTTTCTTGACATAACCTCTCCTGTGGGAGATCTCACCTCGACCGAAATCTTGTCAAAGGCGGCACCGTATATAATTGTCCCGAAGGATACTCCCTGACGTCCAACCCGGATATTTATACTCTGTATCTCACCGTTTTGTACTGTTCCCTGAGTGTGGTGCCGGGCGTCGGACTCATTTCCTGCCGCTGTAACAAAAGCGAAGCCTGCTCTCTGGGCGGCAAATGAGATATAATCCTCAAAGAGAGAATTGCCGTCATGAGCCGAAAAATTCGTCCCCATACCAATTACTATCACCGCAGGCATCCTGAGACTGAGTGCTTTTCTGAGGATATACCTTATTCCGAGGATCAGATCGCTGCTCTCATACAATGCCGGATCCTCCGGAGAAAGAAGGAATTTTCTGACGTAAAATTCTCTGGCACGACGCAGCTTTACACACACAAGCGACGCTCCCGGCGCTGCACCCAGATAGTCTCCCTTTTCGGAGCCTGCAGCCACCGTTGCCATAAATGTCCCGTGACCGTCGTCATCCTGTCCCGGCAGGGGAGAAGCTCCGTCATAGGATGAGAGAAGCTGGTTCATCTCTTCCCGGCTGTAGGTTGAACCGAAATATATACCTTCCTCTCTGTTGCCCTCCAGTGTCTGATCCCAGAGACCCAGGAGCCTGGTTGACCCGTCCTCAAACCGCAGATCCTCCAGACTGATATCTATCCCGGTATCCGCTATCCCGATAATAACGCCGCTGCCGGTAAGGTCAAGGAAGGGCTGCTCCAGAACCCGGGTTATTCCGGCGCTTTCGTTCGCAGCAAAATCCACCGGTGAAAGAATCTTCGGATAAAATACAGAAAAATTCCCTCCCAGCTCCCGGTACACCTGAGGGATGTTTTTTTCATTTGTATATACAACAATGTAGTCATTTGCGAGTCTTGTTCCCGGACGGAGATAAGGACGGTCTCTTAGATATTCCAGAAAATATTCGCTGGCAAGCGCCTGAAAATCCACAGTTGTGGGAAGCCTTACAAATTCTTCAAGAGAAAGGACATTTTCATCCATTTCTCAAGACCTCCTTTCGGGTATCGTATCCCTCATATATCTGAGAGAAGCGTCTATACACAGTCTGCCATAGCCCCACAGGGGATCAGGATAGGAACGGAATCCATCCCTCAGGGCGCCAAGACGAAGATATGCTTTAAGCGACTCACCGTAAAGATAGGGCGCTCTTCCCGACACGACAGCCCACTCCAGCATAAGAGCAGCACTTCCTGCGACGAAGGGAGCTGCAAAGCTGGTGCCGGTAAAGCTGTCGTAGCCGCCTCCGGCTCTCGGCGCGGTTATTGCCACTGCAGGAGCGGCAATATCGGGTATTACAGTCTTTTCCGGCAGACTTCCTCCCCTGCCGGAAAAATCCCCGAAGCTTCCGATACTGTCATTATATCCGGAAACGCTGATGACCTTCCGGGCGCACGAAGGGATCGTCATCGTCACCTCTTCATCCGCAAAGGCAAAATATGTGCCTCCGCTGACCTCTTCAATTGTAGGCAGCCAGACATCAAAACGCCCGGCAACCACCTCCGAGGCAACAAGCCGCAGCCGCCACAGACCGGGAGTTATCATTCCCGAAACAGACCGGATATCAAAAAATATTTCCTGAAGAGGGGAATATCTGGTGGGAAGAGAACAGGATGAGGTTATCCGGATATCTCCCCTTGAGAAGGACTGGATGGGCAGCCGGATATCCACTGTCCCGGCAGAGAGTCCGCCCGGCAAAATAAGCCCGGCACTCAGAGAATCGCAGAAATCCTTATACAGACAAAGATAAACCCGGTAAAGCCCCGGAGAAACAAAAAAGTCTATATCCAGACTTTCAAAGGAGCTGATATTCCCGGAAAAGTGATGCCCTGCCCCTCCCTCATTTCCGGCAGGCACTGCAACTGCATTTTTCCAGTCCGAACAGATCCTGTCGATATATTCCTCAAAGAGTGTATCTCCCCGGTGAGAACCGTGATTCAGACCATAGCTCAGGTTTATAGCCACCGGCATTTTCAGCTTTCGTGCTTTATTGATCGTATATCTGAGCCCCCGCATCAGGTCGGTAGTAAGAGAGAAATCATCCCCTCTTGTACGAACCCTGACACCTATAAGCCCGGCCTCCGGAGCCACGCCCCTCGCAGCACTGTCCCCGCTTCCTCTGCCGGCGGCTATTCCGGCAACAGCAGTTCCGTGGCCTCTGTTGTCCAGAGGCGGAACCACGGAAAAGGGCGACGGGGATGACAGGGCAGCATCAAGCTCTGCAGCAGTATATTCCGCCCCGAAGGTAAATCCCTCCGGGGGGCTGCCTGTTCCCTGCTGATCCCAGAAATAAAGTATCCTTGTATTACCCTGCGGAGTCCGGAAATCCGGATGAGTATAATCCATACCGGTATCGACCACACCAACAAGCACTCCCTTGCCGGTGAGAAAAAAACCGTTTTCATTCTGAGCCAGACGAACGCATGAAGCCGACATAGCACCCCGGCTGTCTGCCGCAGCCTCCTTTGACACCTCTATATCCTCAATAAGGGGTACGGAATAAAGCACGGAAAGATCATCTCCGGGAATACTGATTATCCCGAAGCCATAGCCTATATCCTCAAAAAACTCATAGCTGCCCTCCGGCAGAGCCTGAAGAAGAGCCTCCTCACCTGAGCTGTACCTGATAATGACCTCCATATATCCACCTCTGAAAAAGCGAAAGCCTCCAAGAATAGATCAACCTCAGTAATTCTATGCACGGGATATCCGGAGTAATACTAAGGAAGCACTGAATAAAATTTTTAAAAAATTTAACCATAAAAGGTCAGAAAAACGACCTCCCTGTACTGTTTGTAAGAGAGTCAGGCTCTCTGACAAAAAAACAAGGAGGTGATATTATGGAAAAAAGCTTTGCACAAATGACCTTTGCGGCTTTTTTATCAGTAATGGCATATTATGCCGGAATAATGGCTGTGCCGGTAACAGTCCTCATTTTTCTTATGGCGCTGGATTATCTCACCGGTCTTGCCGGAGCATATATCAATAAAGAACTCAGCTCCCGCCTGGGAATAAAAGGTATTATCAAGAAGCTGTGTTATCTGGGAGCCGTTGCAGCAGCAGCAGCGACAGATTGGGTTCTGGCCTCGGCAGGGCTCAGCTCTGTTTATGACAACGGCTGCAGCGCAGCAATAATGGTTGCTATGTGGCTAATAATAAATGAGCTTATAAGCATACTGGAAAATCTCTCCCGGATCGGGATACCTTTGCCGGAAAAGCTCATTGACCTTATCAAGAGACTGAAGAACAAATAACAAGCTTTTTCAAAAAGCACCGCACCCTTCATTTCTGACCGGTGCGGTGCTTCCTTTATTCATTCTGTTTTCTGAAAGCCTTCAGCGGATCATCATATAGTCCCTTCTCGGATGTATACACATAAGCATCTATAATATTTCCCATCACAGAGGACGCACAAATATACGCATATCGCGGCTCGCCGTTTTCGGGGACAAGCTCATAATAATAATCATAGCCTGTAGAGTTACTGTATTTTATAGAAACATTCGGCGCGCCCGTTTTCTGTATCAAAGATCTCATATCCATCGTTTTTGAAAGGAGCGTTCTCATTTCGTCTGCTGTCAGCTTTTTATTGTCCGTGGAATGCCACACAAAGGGGTATCCGCCTATAAGTCTTGCATCCACCTCGTCGCTGCCTTTGATATCGCATATCAGCGCCGTATCATTCTCATAGTCTCCCTGCATTGATCTTTTGTTAAACTCCTGAATATACAGCGCCCTCGCCCCCAGGTTCATTACAGAAAAGCTCTTCACCCCCACCTTATCCGGCTCATCGGTATTTTCATAGCAGAAGCTGATATTTATAAAATACCTTTCGCCCTCCAGATCACAGGTATACGACGCTGAACCGGTCAGAACATTATGACCGTAGTTATATGAACCGCTGCTTCCGGAAGAACCTCCTTTCAGCTCACACCCCGAAAGGGCTGCAGGGTATGTACTGAAAAAGCTGTCAAGTTTTTTTTCAAACGAAGGACTGTTTCGTACCTGAGCAGTAAAATTCTTTGCCAGCGCTTTACGGTCGCCGCTTCCTGCGGCTTCCATAAGAGCTTTTATTGCTTCATCGGCTGCCTGAGAGTCACCGACCCTGGCATTCTGCCAATGCTCCGGAACACTATCGCTGATAAAAGTTTTTCTGATACCGGGAACTATTCCGAAAGCAAATATCAGAGCAGGCAGGACAAGCAGTGTTACCCCTACAGATATCAAGACCGCCGGAAATTTTCTTCCTGCGTTTTTTGGCTTTCCTTTATTCACTATCCCTATGATAAGGAGAATTATCCCGGCAAGAAAAATAACAGCTGCCACCGGAACAAGTACAAAAATCAGCGCCAGATAGAATAATTCCATATTTTCATCACTCCGAATAATTATTTGATCCCATAAAGGCATTAATTTCAGTTGCTGTTTTTTCATCCTCGTATTCTGCAATTATATACGATCAGGGATATGTCCGGGTTTCATCACACCAGACCTGATATATATCTGAATATATTATTTCAGGAAACAGCATCTTTTTCAAGATCATTTCCCGAAAAAATACACCTTTTTCATTATCCGGAAAGCGCATTGAAAGAATACCGAGTCCCATTATTTATTCAAAGCATATGGACTTTTGGGGCTGTATGTGATATGCTGTCGTTGAGACAAAACTATAATATAAGGAGAAAAATGAGAACCGATGAATAGTAAAAAACCTCTTTCCAGGAAAAAGAGACGTTCGCTTCGCATCACAGAGGTTATATCCTCCCTGTGCGTTCTGGCGCTGGCACTTAATTCCACCGCATGGATGAGCTATGACAAAAAAACATATCAGGTAATAAGCGGTATGTTTTTAATAATGGTGATATCCGTTGTTTCAAATATCATGCTGGAAAAATCCGGAGAAGCAGAGAAACGGATCACCTGCATGATCCAGGGTGTATTATATTTTGCAAATTCTGTGATCACTTTCATATTTGCAGGATGTCAGAGGGCTGTACAGGTGGCGCTGATATTATATCTGCTGGCGCTGATAGCCGACCGGTGTTATCCGATTATAAAAACAACCAGCAGGGTGTCCCGGCTCCTGAATATACTCATGATAATACTGTTCTGCTTTCTCGGAGTTATGTCCTTTATTATCCGTCCGCCAACACCGGATATTCCTGCCGAACGGTTCAGCGTACTGCTCATATCAGGACTTGCTGTCATACATTATCTTATAAAAACAATAGGCCTTGCATTCCGGAATATCAGGTTTGATATATTGTTAAGGGTCGCAAGCCGGTCAATGGCTGTTGAGATCCTCTCTGGTCTGATGATACTTGTATTTGCGTTTTCTCTCCTGCTGACCTCGATAGAACCTGGTATGACCAGCTTTTTCGATGCATTGTGGTATTGCTTTGCCCTTGTCACGACTACCGGATTCGGAGATATCACAGCAGTCACGACTGTCGGAAGACTTCTTTCCTTTATTCTGGGGGCATACGGTATAATTGTTGTAGCTCTTGTTACATCAATAATCGTCAATTTCTATGCAGAGCTTAAAAACGAAGAATCGGAAAAGGGCTCCGGAAAACCCTCCCGGGATGAAAAAGACCCTGATATCAATGATAACGCCGACCCCGCTTCCGGGGAAGAAAAATCAACAACGCCGGCTCCAGAGAAATAATAGCGTAACGACCATAATTCGCGTTAAATATGATCATGCCCCGTCACATACACGATGGGGCATTTTATTTATTAGATCCGAGAAAAAATCAAAGTGTCAGCGGCAAAGGCGCCGGGGCTGCCGGACATTCGCAGCATAAAGCTGAGATAACAGCTGTTCTCACGGTGCATAAGCGATGATTATTTCTGCGACCTTGCCGTTTTCAAGCATGAAATCAAGCGTATTCTTTCCGCCGTCAACTGTATACCTGATAAAATATTCATCTGACTCAGCAGGCTTTCCGTAAGCCTTTTTGATATCAGCTTCGGTACTTCCTACTGCAATTCCCTTTGAGGTTGTGGCTTTGCCGCCGTTGATATCAATGTTATAGACCTTTTCGCCGCTGTTGTCTGTAAGGGTCTGGAGTGTAAAGCCGTTGTATGTATAGAGTACATCATCCGGCGAATCCTTTGAAAGACAGCTGGGCAGCTTCTCTGTTGATGACGCTTTTCCAACAGCAGCAACAGCATTTTTTATACTCGTGAGCAGCTGTACCGTCTTCCCGTTATAGCTCATCACAAGATCTGCATTACTAAAGCTTCCGTCTGAGCTCGGCTTCTCTGAGGTTTCCTCCTTTTCCTTCTCAGATTTTTCCGAAGTCTCCTTCCTGGATTCTTCCTTTTCTTTCTCTGCTCTCCTTGAAGCTTCTTTTTCAGATGCTTCTTTTTCCTTCTCGGCTCTTCTTGAAGCCTCCCTTTCAGATTCCTCTTTTTCCTTTTCTGCTCTCTTTGAGGCTTCTTTTTCAGACTCTTCCTTTTCTGCTCTCTTTGAAGCTTCTTTTTCAGATTCTTCTTCCTTCGTCTCTTCCTTTTTTGATTCCTGCTGTGAGCTTTCTGCGTCGCTCTTGTCATTTACGGAAGCTTCCGACTTTTCCGAGGATTCACTCTTGCTGCTCTCCTGCTCAGAGCTTTCCTTTGCAGAAGATTCGGCGCTTGCCTGCTCAGAGCTTTCAGCCACAGAAACCTTTCCCTTTGATTCTTCATTTGAATCACTGTTCTGGCCGCAGCCGGCAAATGTAAGTGTCATACATGCAAGTATCGCAATTGAAATAAGTTTCTTCATAATTAATTTTCCTCTCTTTTATAGTTTTCTTATTTTACTATTACAGCTACCTCTGCTTCAGAGGATATATCTCCAAGCCCTTCTATCAGAGCTGTAAAACCGTATTCGGATTTTTCTTCTGTTTTCAGAAGCTCTTTTTCGGTTATGGGAAAAGCTTCATACGTCCTCTCTTTTCCGTCAATCCTGACGCTGACATATATCCTCGAATCATCGGATACCTTTGATTTGTCAAGAATACCGTAAACCTTGAGCGCACCGTCGATATTTCTGACAGCCACCTTGTTTTTCCCTCCGTCTGAAAGCCTTGTTCCGCTGACGTTTTTTACCTCCGGTGCATACAGCAGCGGCGCAGTATCCGTAATACTGTCAAGCTTTCTTTCCACTATTTCATAAACAACATCAGTATACTTATTTTTGTCTGCTGCTCTGAGGTCAAAGCTTCTTGTCCGTGTAATATATGTGCTTTTGTAATTGCTGACAAGAAACGGCAGCATTGCTCTGCCGAAGGAATCTCTCGAAATGTACAGGGAGTCCTTTCCGGCAGGATTGATCGTTCGTATGTTGGTATCGTTTTCTTCCTTATCGCTCATCAGATCCTCCATCAGCTTGTCATTTGACTGGGAGGTTCTTGGCTGCATAAAGCGTATCCTTGAGTAATCTATATCGAAATAGTACTGTCTGCACACCGGAGGCGCTGCGGGATATGCCATTTTCGCAATATCACCGTACCAATCATTACTGTAGACATAGTCTGTTCCCGAAAAGCTCTCATGCTCTCCGCCAAGCCCGTTCATGATCGCATTATATCCGTAGAGAGCCCCCAGTCCGTTCCAGTGAGTGTCACCCTTCAGATAAAGTAATGATTTGTTCTTTTTCCTGAGCCCCAGCAGTTCATCCTTAAGGCTCACATAGTTTACCTTATCCGCCCTTAGATATTTCTCAAGCACGGTAAGATTATTTGTATCTGATTTAATGTACCCTGCCGGCATATACTCAGGATAGATCTGGTTTTTATCAGGTGCAACAGTAAAGACAAAATTCATTCCTTTTGCTGTAACACATTCCTGCATTATCCTGATAGTTTCCGATGCATTATGTAATGCCCGGCTGCTTTTTCTGACACCGATAAATTCATCCGTACTTTCTTTTGTATAAAGCCAGCCGTTTTTCCCTGTTATTACATTATTGTTTTCCTTTCCGAGAAACGCACCCGAAAGGGTATTTTGTGCAGTAATTACCTGCGAGCGGAAAGGTATTGACTTAGTGAAAAAATCATTGAACTGAGTACCGATGCTGTCATTGAGTCTGCCGTCAGAAAAAAGCTGAGGTGCTTTCGCCTCATCCTCCTTTCCGGTGGTCCCGGAGGAAGGAGATATCAGAGTTGCTGCAAGAGGCACGCAGCAAGCTGCAATAAAAACTGCTGTATAAATGATTCCAACTGTTTTTTTCATTCTGCTGCTCCTTTCTCAGAACCTGAAATAAATAAAAGGATTGTAGCTTGCGGTGAAAAGATTCATTACGCTCAACCCGAACAGGCACAGGGTAGCCACTGAACCTATGTATTCGCTTAGCTCAGCCTTATTCACCGCATTGAGCTTCCCGCTTATACGTCTGACAATATCTGTAGAAAAAATCACTGCAAAAACAAGTGTGACAGCAGTATACGGCGTGAATGCGAGAGCATAAACATTACTGCTCAGAATAAATCCGTCGCCGAACCCTGTAAACATCCCGGCAATATAGCTGCAGGCAGCGCCCGGACTGTCTGCCCTGAAGAACACGAACGCAAACATCGCAACAAGAATAACATATATGTGGGATAAAATACTGACCAGAATATTTTTTCTGTATTTGTCCTTTACAAAGAAAAGAACTCCATACTGCTCCAGCATAAGGAAAAGGCCGTGTATCATACCCCATATAATGAATGTAAGATTAGCCCCATGCCACAGGCCGGTCAGAAAAAACACAATGCATTTATTGATACCAGTCCTGAGCTTTCCCTTTCTGTTTCCGCCAAGGGGAATGTACACATATTCCTTGAACCAGGTTGATACAGAAATATTCCATCTTCTCCAGAACATCTGCATAGAAGACGAAGCATAGGGATAATTGAAATTTTCCTTGAATTCAAAGCCGAACATTTTACCCAGACCGATTGCCATATCGCTGTATCCGCTGAAATCAAAGAATATCTGAAGCATATACGCCGCTGCGCCTATCCAGAGAGCGCCTGCGCTAAGCTCCGCAGAGGGCGAGTTGAATGCCGCATCTGCTATTTGCCCCATTGTATTTGCAATTAGCATTTTTTTAGAGAGACCGTAAATAAACCGTCTGATACCAAGGGTAGTTTTCTCTATTGTTATGCTTCTGTTATTTATCTGCAAAGCTATATCAGAATATTTTACTATCGGGCCTGCAATAAGCTGCGGAAAAAGGGATATATACAAAAAGATATTGAGGATATTTCTTTCCTTAAGGCCGGGCTGCTTATAGACATCTATCACATATGACATAGCCTGGAAGGTAAAAAACGAAATACCCACAGGCAGTGTTATTGCCGGCACAGGTATGCCAAGGCCTGTGATATCATTCAGAAGCTGTGCGCTGAAGCTCAGGTATTTGAAAACGTACAGCATCAGAAGATTGAATATGATCGAAATGATAAGCAGCGCCTTTTTATATCTGCCGGTCATTCCCAGACCAAAGAAATAATTCACTATTATCGACAATATCATCAGAAAAACTGCTCTGGGTTCGCCGTAGGCATAAAAGAAAAGGCTGGCAATTATCAGAATAATATTCCTCACCTTTATATTCCTGCATACAAGATACAGTATGTATGTAACAGGAAGAAAAATAAACAGAAAAACCGTTGAACTGAAAACCATTCTGACCTCCGTTATTACTCAGAACCGATATATTACCGGCAATCTGTCAAGTGACGCAGCTGCCCCGGGAAATTATCTGCGTCCTGGAAAAAATCCACCGGGGCAGCTGTATTCTTAAAAACTTCCGTATATAACGCAAACGGAGAAAACACCACACAAGATGGCATTTTCCCTGTTGCAATAATCCGGCACTTATTCCATTTCAGATATGGATATCAGTTGCATTTCGGATATTTATTTCTGTCCCAGCTGAAGATCCGTCCTACTCTTGAATCAGTATCAAGATAAACCTTGCTCAGTCCGATGATCGGTGTAGGATCAATATGACGCCAGCCCTGTGATGTTTTGATTATACACCAGTTATGGGGGCTTCCGCCGGTATAGTCGTCTCTGCCGTCATATACTCTTACTACCTCATAGCCTGCTCTGTCAAGAAGATAATACAACAGTGCAGCTCTGTGATAGCAAGCGCCTCTGCGGTATCTGAGAATATAAACACAGAGATTTTCCAGGCTGTCATTCCGGGCAGAAACATAGCCCATTGAGTTTACATAACAATAAAGGTTATAAATGCTCTTTCCTCTGCTGTAGATGATATCATCCGCAATCACCGGAAGTGTTGAGGTTGAGATATAACTGTAATTTCTTGATCCTCCAAATGCAAGATTATAAATATAACCTGTCTTGTCGCCGTACCTCACCAGTATCCATCTGCCGTTTTCTCTGATGAGGTTGACCTTGGTGCCCCATCCCAGATCAAGCAATGATTTGCTTTTCCAGCTTGCACCGCTCTGAAGAGTTGTTCCTTCTACAGTAGTCCGGACTTTATCTGAATAAACACAGACCCTGAACTGTTTTTCCTTGTACTGACCGGTCTCATCCTTTATTCCGACTCTTACATAATATACGTTATTCCACTTAAAGCAGAAATCTTTTACAGCTGCTGTAGTGTAATCGCCAAGGAATACCCAGTCATTCCCCTCGGTATGATATGAATAGTGATACCTGACCTTTCCGTTTGCCCTTGAGACCTTTGAATTCAGTCTGAAATTTGTGCCCGCCGCAACAACTGTGCTGCTTATATTTGTACCGGACACATCCATCGGCTTAGGATTTTTGACAATGATCCGGAACTGCTTCTCCTTGTACTGACCGGTCTCATCCTTTACTCCGACTCTCACATAGTATACGTTACTCCACTTAAAACAAAAGTCCTTTTCAGAAGCTGTGATATAATCTCCCAGATATGTCCAGTTCTTTCCCTCTGTATGATATGAATAGTGATACTTAACCTTTCCGTTTGCTCCGGAGACTTTTGTATTCAGTCTGAACTTTGCGCCTGCCGCAACAACTGTGCTGCTTACATTTGTACCGGATACATCCATCGGCTTGGGATTTTTGACAATGACGCGGAACTGCTTTTCCTTGTACTGACCGCTTTCATCCTTTACCCCGACTCTTATATAATATACATTGCTCCATTTGAAACAGAAATCCTTTGCCGGAGCTGTGGTATAATTTCCGAGGTATGTCCAGTTCTTTCCCTCAGTATGATACGAATAGTGGTATTTTACATTTCCGTTTGCATCGGAGACCCTGGAATCCAGTCTGATTTTTGCTCCGGCCGCAACAACTGTGCTGCTTACATTTGTACCGGATAAATCCATAGGCCTGGGATTTCTGACAATAACGCGGAACTGTTTTTCACTATATGTTTCTGCGCCGTCCTTTGCCCCAACTCTCACATAAACAACGCCCGGTGTACTGAAGCTGAACCTTCCGGTTGCTGATGAGGTGTAATCACCCATATACGTCCATGCGCTGTTCTGATAATGATATGAATAACGATATCTGACCCTGCCGACATTATTCTGACTATTTGCTGTAACAGTCAGCTGCTTATCTGTATCCACAACTTCTTCACTTATCTTTGAAGTATCCACGCTGAAAGGCAGCACCTCAACACCAAATCGCTTTTCAGCATAAGTACCCTCATAATCCTTAGCAGCGATCCTGACAGTATATTTCCCGGAAACCTTCGGAATACTGAATTTTCTTTCAGCGCCGTAGATATACTCCGTATCAGTATACACCCACTTGCCGTCTGCAGCCATATAAGAAATATGGAATTTATACGGTGCAGTTCCGCCGGCTGCAACATTTTTTGTCGTTATGACCTCACCCGGAGCAATGCTTGTCTTATCAACGCTGCTGCCGCTCAGATCAAGTTTCATTCCCGTATCCTTTACGACCGCTGCGTCCATTGATACAGTTTTAGTCTGACCGAGTGCGTCCTTTGCTGTCACAGAAAAGCTGTAAAACCCGGCCGTTTTCGGCATTGAATAAGTAAACGAATTTTTGCTGATAAAATCCGTACTGCTATTTGAACCGGAATACTTATTGTAATATGAATACTGATATGTATATGGCTGTTTTCCTCCCTTGAATGATGCTGAGATTTTCAGATTATCGCCAGGAGCTAAAACATCCTTACTCAGCCCGGTTCCGTCATCCTCCAGGGGATTTCTTTTCTTTACTGTCAGTCCGACAGTATCAAAGCCTGTCCGCTGCTGGTCATCGCTGACATTTGCGGATATACTGTATGTACCTTCCCTGAGATCAAGCTCCAGTGACGGCTTGTCCGATTCTGAACTTTTCACGACTGTTCCGATGCTGTCTGTTACCCGGAAAGAATATCTATAATTTCCTGAACCTCCGCTTGTTTTCAGATTGACAAAAACAGGCTCTCCCTCATAGCATTCCTCAGGCTCGATCTCAATACTTACACCAAGAGAATCAGCGGCAACAACAGATGTTCTGCTTTTTATATCAGAAGAACTGTATGATGCTGCATTTACCGATAATCCGGCTGACACCGTCAGGACAGCTGATGCGGCAAGCGCACCAAAAATTTTTAGTGACTTCATATTTTCCCTCCTAAAATTATTATCAGGTGAACACTGCATAACACAATGTAATTCCGGCAAAAATATTTACATATATACCCGATATTTTTTCACAGATCCCACCATATCGATATTATATCTAAAAAAATCACTACATCCATATTATATCACAAAAAAATCATTTATCAAGACTATTCTTTCTGACACAGTGCCTGTGCTCTCTATTCCGCGTAATTGCTCGTCTTCTTAGCTAATACTCATTCCTTCCGCCGCCGCACCCCTTACAGGCTGCTTTCCGGGGCTGGCTTTACCGACTTCCGGTATTTCACTTTCCCGGCACTGAGCGCCTGTTTCTCCCGGAATTATTGTACACTGATTATGTGCGTGCTCGTTTTGCACCGCAGAGACTATCGCCCCGAAAGAACAGACCAAATACGCAGAAAACCATTGCCTGAAAAACAAATCTTCCGCATTAGAATTTGAACTATTTTCAATCACAAAGCAAAAAAATAAACCTTGCAAACACTGATGTTTACAAGGTTTTTAGTGGTACGAGTGTTCATAACGGATTTATGAAAATATAGATTTTATCGACAGTCACACACATTTCTCGCTCGCACATTTGTGATTTATTTTATTTCTCCGTAAAATAATAGTGTAATCGGAGGAATTACAGATGAAAACATTATTAAGGAGTTATATTACGGCAACATTGATCCGCAGGCACGAGGCTTCAAAAACGGCAGCTATCTGAAAAAGCAAATGACCATCATTTCTGAAAACGAAGCTATGCTAACAGATAAACTGACGGGCGATGAAAAGAAAGCATTTTTAGCTTTTGCCAATGCATCCAACATCGTTTTGGGAGAATCAGAGCTTGACAGTTTTCTTGTCGGATTCAGGCTCGGAGCGAGATTTGCCTATGATACCTTTGTGGACAACAGCTCGCCGTACTGTGACTTTCTGAAGGAGGAGTTTGAGTGAGAAACCCAAAATATCATCTTTATTTGACACAAGATGAACGCAGAATGATTGTAGGAAGCCTTATTGAATTAAGAAACCGTCTTATTTCGGAAGGTAAGTACACCGACGTTATTGACGAATTGGTTGTTAAACTTACAAAAGCTAAAGTCAAAAGAATCAAGGTAAAGGAGGTTTGAACTATGGCAACAAAGATTACATACACACAGCAGGGCGATTATTTACTGCCCAATCTGAAACTCCCCGAACAACCAAAGGTTGAAATTGGTATTTGGGGTAAACGGCATTTGCGATATATCAAAAACCACCATCCTATTATATACACTAACCTTCTGACGAGCTGCAAGCTCACTGCCTATCTTGCTGATATTGATAAGCAAGCAGAGAATATGTTTTTTCGGCTAGTGAAACAACTTGCCGAAAAGGAAGGAGTAACTGAACAGCTTAAAGCAGACAATCAAATTTTGTGGGTACAGCGGATGAATAATATTCGTAACCGCGCGACGGAGATTGTAAATGCAGAGCTAATTTACACCTGATAAGCACAGCCGCCAAGTGGGATAGTCTCCTGCTTGGCGGCTATATTATTTTGTATAATAACCACTTATCTCCCAAAACCAACCACTTATCGTAAAACGGTGGATTTGATTCTCCAAGCGTGATATACTGTTGTCAAGAAAGGAGGAAAAACAATGCAGGTAGAAATCAAAATCGACGACAGCTGTATTGAGCCGAGAGTGATTATCATTACCGATAAAGTAAATGATGAAATCAACGACATACTCAATACGCTTTCATCTAAAACGCCTGAGGTTATCACGGGCTTTTACAATGATCTGGCGGAAATCTTATCACCCGAGGACATTATCCGCATCTACGCGGCGGGCGGCAAGACCTTTGCTTCGGTCAGCAAGAAAGAATACATCCTCAGGCAGAGATTATACGAGCTGGAGGAACAGCTGACTAAGCACAGTTTTGTCCGCATCTCCAATTCGGAGATCATCAATCTGAAAAAGGTGCGCAACTTCGATTTGAGCTTATCGGGTACGATTTGCGTAACGCTGTCCGATGGTACGGCAACATATGTTTCAAGACGCTATGTGTCAAAAATCAAACAGGTTTTAGGTTTATAGGAGGTAAATTATGAAAAAGAAAGTTATTCTGCGCAGCCTGATCGGTGCGCCTATCGGTTTAAGCATCAGCTTTATCATCACACTTATCATTTCGGTAATAATCAACAAGGGTGAGTATTATCCCGTTGTACCGCAGCTGACTGCTCTTTGCGGCAATGAGCTGAACGCCGTCGTAATTCAGATGATATGCTCTTTAATTTACGGAGCCGCGTTCGGAGGAGCATCGGTTATCTGGGAAATTGAAAACTGGAGCCTTCTGAAGCAGACAGTTATTCACTGCATTGTTATCTCCGTATCAATGCTGCCGATCGCTTACTGTATGTACTGGATGCCACATAGCTTTTGGGGTATCGCGGGCTACATCGCAATTTTCTTCTTCATTTATTTCTTCATCTGGTTCAGCCAGTATTTCGCTATGAAGAAAAGGATTCAGGAGATTAACGACAAAGTCAAATCAGAGTAATTAGTGTCTGCTCAATGATCAAGCAATTTCAAAGCGTTCATTATCCCGACTTCTC
>CAMVQZ010000013.1 GCA_947169745.1 uncultured Clostridia bacterium | reverse complement strand
GTCATAGCTGTAGTCATTGCAAAGGAAGCAGGTATACCATCCTCATATTCAAGGGCATATGCCGCAAGTCCCCGGCGCAGCCTGTGGGAAAGATCCAGCATAAAGTCTCCCCGCTCCGGAGCCTCAAAGCCCCTGCCGCTGCATTTTTTTATCAGCCCGTATGCAGGCTCCAGATCTTCCTCCCTGTAGGAAAAGGCTTCCTCCTGCATATTTCTCTCAAGCTTCATTACAACAGCTCTTTCCTGGTCGTCATATATTCTCTCATTACTCAGAACAGAGCTGCCGCCTGCAAAGCTCAAAAAATCTCTCAGCTCCGGGATATCGCCCTCCGGGGATATCCAGACTGTCATATCTCCGCCGTATTTTGAAACAGCTCCCACAGGAGCCTCCTTGCTGTCATACTGCACCCAGAGGCTTATTATATCCTCATAGCTGCCGTAGCACCCGGCAAGAGCCAGGATCCGGACGGCGCAGATATCACAGATATCCCTGAGAAACGAAAGACTCTCCGTATCCTTCCCGATATACTTAATCACCTGCTGCTATCCTTTCCGCCAGCATTGGTACCAGCTTCATCACAGCCTCGGCATCAATATGAGAAACCAGACTGCTGCAGGAATGGATATAGCGGCAGGGAACAGAAACTGCAATCGTCCTGACCCCTGAGCGGGAACGATGGATAGCGCCGGCGTCGTTTCCTCCGGCTATTTTCGTCTTTGTCTGTACAGGTATATTTTCTCTTCCGGCTATATCAAATGCCATATCATAATATTCCCTGTCATATATAGTTGATCTGTCCATAAAGGATACCACAGCGCCTCCTCCGACAAGGCAGACCTTGTTTTCGTTTTCGCTTCCGGGGATATCCGCAGCCGTTGTTGCTTCGATCACAATTGAGCTGTCCGGGGCAATTGTATATGCGGCGCAGGTACTTCCCCTGAGACCTACCTCCTCCTGAACGCAGAAGGCAAAATGCATATCAAACGGGAGCTCGTTTTTTATCATTTCGATAAGCACAAGGCAACCAAAACGGTCATCAACAGCCTTTGATATTATCCTGCCGCAGGAGTCCTCATATACTGCGTCAAATACTGCACTGTCTCCGATACGGACATATTTTTCCGCTTCCTCTCTGGTATCAGCGCCGATATCAATAACAAGGCTGTCAACATCGGGACATTTCCCCTTTTCCTCCGCCTTCAGAAGATGTACCGGGCGGCAGCTGACTACTCCGGGAATCTTTTTGTCTCCGATAAGAACCTGCCTTGCAAAAACAGCTTCGTTATTTATACCCCCGACACAGTCAAATTTAAGAGTGCCGTCCTCCCGGATATCAGTTATAATAAAGCCCACCTCATCCATATGTGCAGCTATCAGAAGCTTTTTCCGGGGTCTGTTCTTTCCTCTTTTAAATACCAGGATGTTCCCCATATTATCGATCTTTATTTCCTCGGCACAGCCTTCTATCTCAGACAATATTATATCCCTTACCGCTTTTTCATCCCCTGAGATTCCACAGGCTTTGCACAGCCTTTCAAGAAGTCCCTTATCCATTGACCGGTTCCCCCTTTTTCCGGATATATGCGGCAATTATCTCTGCCGTCCGGTTGATATCCTCCACACATACCATTTCTGCCTGGGTATGCATATTTTTTTCCGGAACAGAAATAAGTCCGCAGGGAATGCCTTTCCCGGTTATGGAAACCCCATCGGCATTTGTGCCTGTTCTTCCGCCGCTGACCTCGTGATCAACAGGGATACCCAGTCCGGCGGCGGCTTCCTCAAGACCCTTTGTTACAGCCGGAGAAAGCACCGGGGATATGGTTATTATGGGGCCTCCCCCCATTTTTCCACTTACCCCGGCAGGGACGCCGTCCTGCTTTGCAAAGCCTACATCCACAACAACAGCCTCATCCGGACAAAGCCCGAACGCCGCTGTTCCTGCGCCGCTCTCATTGGTCTCCTCCTGAGAGGAAAATACCAGCGTCACCCGGATATTCTCCGGGAGATCACAAAGGAGCTCAGCGCATCTGATAAGAACAGCGCAGCCGGCTCTGTTATCAAGCGCGGAAACAGCTACAGCATTTCCGGCCATCTCCCGGAAATTACTCATTACGATAATACTGTCTCCGGGGGACACAAGCTTTTTTACCTCCTCCGGGTCAAGACCTGTATCTATATGTATATTGTCTCTGGTAAGCCCTGAATCCTTAGAAAGATGAGGTGGCAGAGTGCATACAACTCCGGTGATATCCTCTCTTCCCCGGACAGTAACTGCGCTTCCTGCAAGAGCACGAAGATCCACACCTCCCACCGGAGAAGCAGCAAGAAAGCCCTTTTCATCTATATAGGTTACAATCAGCCCTATCCTGTCCATATGAGCATCCAGCATTATGTGATACCCGGCATTTTTATTTCCCATACGGGCTAAAACCGTACCGGTAGGGAGCAGGCTTATTTCAGCCCCTGTATCCTCCAGCAGCTCCCGGACGATATCCAGCATCTCTTTTTCTCTGCCGGAGATACCACACTCTGTGCATAGTTTTTTCAGTATTTCCTTTGTTTCCATCCTTGCACCTTATTTCATTTCATTTACTAACTTCTTGAAATGCAGTCCTTTTTCTGCGAAGTTCTTATACATATCAAAGCTGGCGCTGGCGGGAGACATTGAAACTATATCTCCGCTAACTGCATTTTCCCTTGCAGTCTGCACAGCCTGCTCCATATTTTCTACCCTTATGATAACAGGGTTCCCCTGAGAATATGAAGGCGACGCCTTTGTTGCGGCTTCGATCTTATCGGCAGTCGCACCGAAAAGAATAAGCGTCTTTACCTTTTCGGGAACTATCCTGCCCATATCATCATAGGGGATCTTTTTGTCATATCCGCCGGCAATCAGGATTATTTTCCTGTCAAAGAGAGAAAGGGTTCCCTTAACAGTTCTTGTGGGACTTGTTCCGATAGCGTCGTTATAATACCTGACACCATCCAGTATTCTCACCAGCTCTGAACGGTGCTCGACACCTCCGAAGTTCTCTGCAACTTTTCTTATGGTTTCGCTATCGGTCATTCCCCATACAGCACTGATAGCCGCAAGATAGTTCTCGATATTGTGAAGTCCCGGTATTTTTATATCTCCTGCCTTCATAATCTCCGTCTTTTTCCCATACTCATTCATGAATATAGTACCGTCATCCGACATATATGCGCCGTTTTCCACCTCACTGCGACGGGAGAAAAAGAAGGTACTTCCTCTTGTCTCATCCCTGAATGAGAATGAAAGCTCGTTATCAAGATTGAGGACTGCTTTTCCGAAGGCGTTCTGATGAAGGACTATATTTTTCTTTGAATCTATGTATTCCTGCATATCCTTGTGGATATCGAGATGATTAGGCGCAAGGTTTGTCACAACAGCAACATCCGGACTCTTTCTCATGGATATGAGCTGGAAGCTGGAAAGCTCCACAACAGCCACATCCTCCGGGTCAATGATCTCGATATCCGGAAGCAGGGGACGGCCGATATTTCCGCCCAGATGCACTGTATATCCGCTGGCCTTCAGTATCTCAGAGATAATAGTTGTAGTGGTGGTCTTGCCGTCGCTGCCGGTAACAGCTATTATCCTGCACGGGCAAAGGTCAAAGAATACCTCCATTTCGCTCGTGACTATGATACCTTTATTTCTCGCCTCCACCAGCTCCTCCATATAATACTTCATTCCCGGTGTACGGAAAATGATATCTGCATCCAGGTTCTTGAGATATCCCTCGCCAAGTCTGAGGACTGCGCCGTATTCCTCAGCAAGGTCTGCGTTTTCTCCCAGAGCTTCCCTTTCCCGCTTATCACAAGCCAGAACATTTGCTCCGTATTTCTTAAAAAGCTTTATCAGGGGCAGGTTGCTTCCGCCTATTCCGCACAGGGCGATAGTCTTGCCCTTTACACCGTCAAAAAATCTCTGAATCCTGTTATCCATAATTATTACCTCTGTTTCTTCGGAATGATACAGCATAAGCAGGCCTGAAGCCTGCTCTGCCTTATTGACCCTTAATGATCCCGATTATCTTTTGCTCTGCCAGAGCCGCATCCGCCTTGCCCCGGCTGTTTTTCATAACAAAGCCCACCATAGCCTTTACTGCCTTTTCCTTACCTGCAAGGTAGTCTGCCACAGCCTTGGGATTACCCTCAACAGCCTGTCTGCACAGATCATCAAGAACACTCTCGTCAAGTCCGCCCATATCCTTTTCATCAATAAGCTCGCTTGCTCTTTTGCCTGTTTCAAGCATTTTATCAAGAGTGGATTTTGCAAGGTTCATCCTTATCTTTCCCTCATCGATAAGCCTTATCAGCTCATTGAGAGCTTCAGCGCTGACTTTGATATCAAAGGCTTCCTTTTCCGCTTCTGTTTCAACGCTGCGGAATATCTGCCCGATAATAAAGTTTGCAGCTGTCTTGGGATTTTTGGTGCCCTTTATTGTCTCCTCAAAGAAGCCTGCGATCCTGATGTACTTTGTAAGGAGAGCCGCATCCTTTTCGGGTATGCCCAGCTCCTCCACATATCTGTTCTTTTTCGCCTCCGGAAGCTCAGGAAGCTGCGCCCTGATCTCCTCTACCCTTTCTCTTGGAACGTTTATTGTCACCAGATCAGGATCCCGGAAATATCTGTAATCATTGGCGTCCTCCTTGCCTCTCATACTGGAGGTGGTATTGGAGACATCATCGTAGCGGAGAGTTTCCTGAATGACCTTTTCTCCGCTTTCGATAAGATCTACCTGACGGTTATATTCATATTCCATTGCCTTTGCTATAAAGCTGATGGAATTCATATTCTTGATCTCCGTCCTTGTTCCCAGCTTTTCGCTGCCCTCAGGACGGACCGAGATATTAACGTCACAGCGCATTGAGCCCTCCTGCATCTTACAGTCGGAAACACCAATATATCTCATAATGAGCTGGAGCTTTTCCACATATTCCTTTGCCTCATCCACGGATCTGAAATCCGGCTCGGTCACGATCTCGATAAGGGGAACTCCGCCGCGGTTATAATCCACAAGTGTATCCCCTCTGCGGTGTACTAGCTTTCCGGCATCCTCTTCAATATGGATCCTCAGTATCCTTATCTTTCTTCCGTTGGAGAGCTGGATATATCCGTGCTCACAAAGGGGCTTGTCATACTGGGATATCTGATATGCCTTGGGAAGATCCGGATAGCAATAATTCTTTCTGTCCATTTTTGAGATCTCGGCTATGTGGCAGTTTGTTGCCAGACCTGCTCTTATAGCATATTCAACTACCCTCTTATTAAGCTTCGGGAGCGTACCGGGAAGTCCGATACAGATAGGGCAGCAGTGTGTATTGGGTTCTCCTCCGAACTGAGTAGTACAGGAGCAGAAAATCTTTGTATTTGTTGCAAGCTCAACATGAGTCTCGAAGCCTGCGACTAATTCATATTTCATTTCATTCTCCTCCTATCTTACAGGCTTACGCCGAAGCCGGCTGCCCTGAATTTACCAGCTGTTTTTTCATACTGCCATGCAGCATTGAGTATCTTTGCCTCGTCAAAGGAATTACCGATGAGCTGCATTCCCACGGGAAGTCCCTTTTCATCAAAGCCGCAGGGTACTGATACCGCCGGGAGACCGCATATGTTTACCGGTACTGTACATATATCCGTCTGATAGGTCTCAACCGGATCGCTGACAGCATGACCGTTTTCAAAAGCTGTCATAGGAACTGTGGGAGCCAGCATTACGTCGCATTTTGTAAACGCCTCGCGGAAGGCCTTTACTATCGTACCTCTCAGGCTCTGGGCTTTTTTATAATATGCGTCATAATAGCCTGAGCTGAGAACATATGTTCCCAGAAGTATCCTTCTCTTGACCTCATCGCCAAAACCGGTGCTCCTGGTCTTTTTTATCATATCATTTACATCCCTGTAGTTTTCCGCCTTATAGCCATATCTGATACCGTCGTACCTTCCCAGGTTGGATGAAGCCTCTGCGCAGGCAATAATATAATATACAGGCAGCGCATATTTTATCGAGGGAATATCAAAATAAACGATCTCAGCGCCTAAGGACTGATATACGCTTATTGCCTCATCAATACATTTCCTTACGTCCTCACGGATACCCTCCAGGTATTCCTTGGCGATACCTATCTTCATTCCCTTTATATCGTTTTTAAGGCTGCCGCATACGGGAACGCTGCTGCCCTTTGAGGTTGAATCCATTTTGTCATATTCTGATATAGCGTCAAATACGATGGCGGTATCCTCTACATTTGTGGTTATGGGACCTATCTGATCGAGGCTGGAAGCATATGCGATAAGTCCGAATCTTGATACCGCTCCGTATGTCGGCTTCAGTCCCACTATTCCGCAGAAGGATGCCGGCTGGCGGATAGATCCGCCGGTATCGGAGCCCAGACCAAATACCGCAAGATTGCCTCCTACTGCGCTTGCAACTCCTCCGGAGCTTCCTCCGGCAACATGACCGGTATTATGAGGATTTTTTGCTCCTCCGAAATATGATGTCTCGCAGGAGGAGCCCATTGCAAATTCGTCCATATTAGTCTTTCCCAGAAGGACAGAGTTCCGCGCCTTCAGTATCTTCCAGACTGTTGCATCATATATAGGGGTATAATCCTCAAGTATCTTGGAACAGCAGGTGGTGCGGATACCATCTGTGGAAATATTATCCTTCAGGGTCATAGGGATACCCTCCAGGAGAGCAATGTCCTCACCCTTTGATATCTTTTCGTCCACTTTTTCCGCAGTTTCCATTGCAGTCTCAGGTGTGACTGTCACATAGGCATTGAGTTCGCCGTTATCCTTTTCAATCGCTTTGAGATATTTCTCCGTCAGCTCTCTGCATGAGAAGTCCTTATTCACAAGACCCTCATGGAGCTTTGTTATATTGCTCTGACTCATATCACACCCTCCTTATTTCATTATATTCTTTACAAGGAAACAGCCTTCATCGCTGTCCTTAGCGTTTTCAAGTATCTTATCCCTGTCCAGAGAGGGAACCACTTCGTCCTCCCTCAGCACATTGGAAAGCTCATTGATATTGTCAAAATCACTTTCCGCATCAGCGGCATTATTGATAGTATCCGCAAATGAGATTATGCCGCTCATATCCTCAGTCAGCTTGTCTATTTCATCTTCTCCGACAAAAAGCTTTGAAAGAATGGCTATTTTCATTATTTCTTCTTTGGTTACCATTTCGTTCTCCTTTCATATACGTTGCGGCGGACTAATACATTCAGCCCGCCGCCGTTAACGATCATATATTACTCTTCGTAATCATCGTCATCATAATCGTCGTCATCGTACTCATCGTCATCATACTCATCATCATAGGTCTCTTCTGCCTTGCCTACTCCTTCAAGTCCGTCTCCGCCGGTCTTGATAATACCTTCCAGTGACGGGTCTGACTGGAAGTCCTCGTATTTCTGGTCAAAGGCATCGTCCGAGCCCTTTCTTATCAGCTTCTCAAGAGACTCGTCAGCCTGGAAATCCTCCGCTCTCATTGATGAGAAGGCATCGTCGGAGCCTTTTTTGATAAGATTCTCGATAGCGTCATGCTCAACAAGCGTGACGTCCACATAGTCCGGATCTCCCGGATCAGGACCTGTCTTTGCCAGCTCGATAGGCTTTGACTTAGGCTTCGGCTGTTCCGGCTTGGGCGCAGGCTCAGGCTCAGGCTCGTTCTTCTTTGCATTTTCACCCAGAGACCTGGCGCGGATAGCCACAACGATAAAGACTATCACTACAACTACCACAACAACCACAAGGGTTATTATTACTATCCTGACGATAATATCCATCAGTCCCCCGGCCTTTGTGGGGTCGTCATTACCGTCCTCGCCCTCGGACATATCGCCGTAACCGTCTACTACATGAAGAGTGAAGGTTGTGCTTTGTTTCTTGAATTTATCAGAATCAGCCTTTGTTATAATCTTATAATCTCCCGGCGTCCGGGGAACAAATTCTCCGGTATATGTACCGTCCGCATTTTTTGTAAGATCTACATTTTCATCGGCGCCTGTCGACTTGACGGTAGATTTCATTGAAATGGTCTTGAGGAGCTTGTCATCCTTTACTACACCCTTAGGATCGTTGAGTGTAGCGGTTATCCTTACTGTCCTGCCGGTACCCACTGTTTCCGGGATCGTCTGCTTGATATAAACCGAATAGAAATCCAGCTGTTTAATACTGCAGTTGTCATTTGTCGCCTTTTTCAGTGTCAGGGTCCAGTTTCCTGCCTCCGGATATATCAGCTTTATCATTGTATAGCTTCCCGCAGTAGTAACTGTCACATCATCATTCTTGTCAAGGGACACCTTTTTACCCTTAGGATTCGTGAGTACAGGAGACATTTCTTTTCTTGTAAGCTTTGTCCTGATAATTATATTTACATAGAAAATACTGTCATTCTTTATATTGATGCTGACCTTTCCCTTCCGGATAGAAAGGGATTTGCCCTTGATATTATAGATATCACTGAAGATATCTGTTGCTATCTCTGTGAGCTGATCTGAAGATCTGGCATCATAGGTCTTACCATTTGTTTTCTTTGCTATATTCTGGACTTCCTTCTTATCAAGAGAACCGTTACTGTTAAGTCCGATGGCATAGACCGGAATTCCCTCCTTGGAAAGTGAAGAAAGGGTCTTTTCCATTTCCTTTTTGGATTCCGATAAAGACCTGGCGTATGAAGGAAGGTCTGTATTTCCGTCACTGAGGAGAACTATCGCTTTTTTCCTGTTGACATCCTTGTTCTTATTGTCCTTCAGGATCTTCTCGGCTCTTGTGAGACCAAGAGCGATATCTGTGTGACCGTATGGGTCATATTCGATGCTTTTGATCTTTTTCCTGAGAGCGCTGATCTTCTTTGTGTTGCTTGTCTTTGTAACCTCTCCGGTCTCCTTTATCTTGTGGGTATAGACAGCATAGCCGATACCGCAGGAATCGTCGCAGAGGTCAAGAAAAAGGTTTACCGCATCAAGAGCTATTCCGCTCGGGTCGGAATAACGCATTGAACCGCTGGCATCAAGAGCAAAAACAATATCCAGGTTCATATGTCCGTCGTCAACATATTCTGTTGTTGCTTCCACCGAAGGGGATGATGCTTTACCGGAGGAAGCGCTGCTTTCGTCTGCAGCAGAGACTCCCCAGGTGAAAATGCAGCCTGATGCGATCATCAGGGACATAACAAGCGCCATGATCCTTCTGATTTTTGCTTTCATGATCTTCACTCTCCTCAATACTTTTAGAATAACGGGGACTCCTTAAATCAAGGAAGGGGATGCTGTCCGCCTCCCCTGTATGCCAATTCTTATCTGATCTTTATGTGTACCTCACGGAGCTGCTGCTCGGTAACCTCTGTGGGAGAGCCGAGAAGAAGATCCTGGGCATTGCTGTTCATCGGGAAGGCTATTACCTCGCGGATATTTTCCTCGCCGGCAAGGAGCATGAGCATCCTGTCAAGACCGGGAGCCATTCCTGCATGAGGGGGTGCGCCGTATTTGAAAGCGTTATAAAGGGATTTGAATTTGGATCTGAGAGTTTCCTCGTCATAGCCTGCGATCTCAAAGGCCTTTACCATTATATCAAGATCATGGTTCCTGACAGCGCCGGAGCTGAGCTCAACGCCGTTGCAGACTATATCGTACTGATAAGCCAGTACCTCTGTGGGATCCTTTTCAAGAAGAGCCTGCATACCGCCCTGGGGCATTGAGAAGGGATTATGGGTGAAGATCACCTCACCTGTAGACTCATCTCTCTCAAACATGGGAAAATCGGTGATAAAGCAAAGCTCAAAGCGGCTTGTATCAATTAGACCGAGGCGCTGTGCAACCTCCTGTCTGATCTGCCCTGCAAGCTTCGGGGCAGCATCCGCACTGTCTGCAATGAAGTATATTACATCTCCGGCTTTTGAACCGTTTATCTCAATCAGCTTTTCCCTGTCGCCTTCCTTAAGGAATTTGTCGATAGGTCCGTCAAAAGTCATATCCTCCCGTACCTTGACATAGCCCAGTCCCTTCATTCCGATAGAAAGAGCAAACTCCTCCATATTCTTGAACCATTTCTTTGACTGCGCTGACGCACCGGGTACATTTATGGAACGCACGGTTTTCTTCCTGAAGGGTGCAAAATCCGTTTCCTCAAACATAGGGCTGATATCCTTTATAAGGAGAGGATTACGGAGATCCGGCTTATCTGTGCCATAGGTCAGCATTGCCTCTGCAAAGGGTATGCGCCTGAAGGGAGGCTTTGAAACCTCTTTATCAGAAAAACGTGTGAAGGCTGCATAAAGAACCTCCTCAGCTACTTCAAAAACATCCTCCTGCTCCGCAAAGCCCATTTCAAAATCCAGCTGATAGAATTCTCCGGGAGACCTGTCTGCCCTGGCGTCCTCATCACGGAAGCAGGGTGCTATCTGGAAATACTTATCAAAACCGGATACCATCAGCAACTGCTTGAATATCTGGGGAGCCTGGGGAAGGGCATAGAACATACCCTTGTGCTTCCTGCTGGGAATAAGATAATCCCTGGCGCCCTCAGGTGAGGAACAGGAAAGAATGGGTGTCTGTATCTCAAGAAAGCCCATCTCTGTCATTTTGCTTCTGAGGAAAGAGATAAGCTCTGCTCTCATAACGATATTGTTATGCACCTTCTTATTTCTCAGGTCAAGAAAACGGTATTTGAGTCTCACATCCTCCTTGACCTCTGTGGATGTCTGTATCTCAAAAGGCAGAGCCTGGGGTGCCTTTCCCAGAACGGTGATATTTTCAGAATGCACTTCTACAGTACCTGTGGCAATCTTAGGATTTATTGTATCCTCGTCACGCTTTGTGACCTTGCCGCTGACTGTTACTGTACATTCCTTGTTTATGTTTTCAAGAAGCTTCTCATCGTGTACGACTACCTGAACAACGCCGTAATGATCCCGGATATCAAGAAACATTACTCCGCCGTGATCTCTGATGTTTTCCACCCAGCCAGCGACCCTGACATCCTCTCCGATATCGCTCTCTCTCAGCTCCCCGCAATATTTCGTGCGGTAAATGTTTTCTCTAAGCATTCTTTCTTTTCCTTTCTTACCGGCGTCTGAACTCCTGCGGCGCCGTTTGTGCAATAATAAAAGCGGCTTCGGCTCACGCTTCGCCATAAAGCCGCTTTTCGATATCCCCGGATACCTCCCTCCGGGGGAAGGATCTCATTAATCCTGGTCGAATACCTTCATAAGTCTTGCAAAGGATTCTGCTGCCATTTCATCTGTTGAATTATAATAAAGCAGCAGGCTGTTTTCATCATCAGGATCTCTCAGGTTCTCAGGAATGCTGAAATTGACAGAGCTGAGATACTCGTCCCAATGCTCCAGCTTCCAGGTATCCCTGTCCGAGCCTCTTTTTATCATCCTCTGATGGCAGACCTCCGGATCAGTCACGATCCAGATAACTGTCAGTTTTGCTCCATACTCCCTGAGCTTTGCTCTCAGAGAGGATATGTATTCGTCATCCCGGATCTCTCTTGTGAAAGGCGCATTGACCATTACATAGTCCTCATACTTGATAGCCTCGAATGCCAGATCCATTATAACATCATACTCATAATCCCTGATCTCCTTTTCAAAGAAATCAGAGCTCCTGTTATAGGGCTGACCGGCTACTGCAAATATCTGCTTTGAAAGCGGGATAAGAGTATCCTTGTCAAGATAAACTATATGCTTCATTTCTGTTGCAAGCTTTTTTGAAAGCCTGGTCTTACCGCAGGCAGGCGGCGATGTAACAAAAATCAGTCTTTTTTCACTCATACTAATTAAAACTCCCTTATGATATATTTAACAGCTGATAATAAATGTCTTATTTTTTTACAGCCTGATAAAAGCCATTTAAACTAATTACCACTATAGATAATACCACATTATTTTAAAAAAATCTATAGTTTTTTCGGAAAAATGCCCTTCCAAAAGAGATTTTTTTATTCTGCGTTTTTCAGTGCTTCCAGCCACAAAAAGCCGGGGTCTGAACCCCGGCTCCGTATGAAAAAAGAAGCTGGAAAAGGGACTTGAACCCTCGACTTCCTCATTACGAGTGAGGTACTCTACCAACTGAGTTATTCCAGCACTTCAATAAAACCAATTATATACCATCCGCCCCCATTTTGTCAAGCAGCCCGCTCCAGTGCCAGCGTCACGCTGGGCGCGGCATCCGGCGCCATCCTGAAACCTCATCAAGGCTCTGCTCTGTTCTCGGTCATTATCAGGGCTGCACCCTTTATCACGGTGATCTCCGCAGTATCCCCTGTGATCCTGTTGCTCACACCCACAGGGTACCGGGAGGAAAGCACGCCGCTGTCCAGCTCATATTCAAATCCGGAGAGAGAAACCATACAGCTCTCGCAGCCAAAAGGGAAAACAGAAAAGCCGCAGCCCTTTTTCTCCCTTATGATCCTCTTTCCCGAAACGATGACCTCTGTTTCAAAGCTCTCATCAATAAGCCTTGCCCTGGCTCCCTTGTATGCGATATCCGCCAGAAGGCAATAGCTTGCAAAGGTGTGATCCGCTCTGCCCCCGGTCATACCGAAAAGCAGGAAATCCCTCATCCCCAGCTCCATACACTTTCTGACGATATACACGCTGTCGGTATCGTCCTTTTTAACCGGCAGGACAATCATGGTGTATTTCCCCTTTTCGGGTCTGGGAGAGGAATCAAAATCTCCGGCAACAAGGTCAGGGCTCAGTCCCAATTTTTCGGCATAAATATAGCCGCCGTCCGCACAGGCGATAAATTCATCACCATGCAGACGACAGCCTATAGTTTCAAGCTTCGTATCGGGCGCAGAACCTATGACTACACATCTTCTTTCCATCATAAGCTCACTTCCTTGTCATTTGTTTTTCCAGGATGGTATATCTTTTACCTCATCATACATCTGCCTGTAGCTGTTGTGTCTTGACTGAGGTATTTTACCGTTTCTGACTGCTTCGATCACAGCACAGCCCTTTTCACAGGTATGGGAGCATCCGGTGAACATACATTCATCCACATATTTCCTGAATTCCGGAAAGCACGAGGCGATATCGTCCTTTCTGATAAGCTCATATCTTTCGATATCCACAGTAGAAAAGCCCGGTGTATCCGCAACATATCCGCCGTCTGTTTTATAAAGCTCACTGTGTCTTGTGGTGTGGCGGCCTCTTCCCAATTTTTTGCTTATCTCGGCAGTAGCGATATCCAGTTCCGGGAAAAGAGCATTCAGAAGAGAGGACTTCCCCACTCCCGTATTCCCTGTAAAAGCAGATATCTTCCCCTCAAGAAGGGAGAGCATCCGGCTTTTGTCAGATTCGCTCCTGATGCTGAATTCAAGAGCTTCGATCCCCACAGCTTTGTATATCTCTGTCAGGGCACTGCAATCTGCAAGATCGGATTTTGTAAAGACCACTACCGGCTCGATACCCTTGCTCACAGCTACCGCGCATATCTTATCGATAATAAGTGCGCTGGGAGAGGGCTCGGCAACAGAAGATACAATGAAAAGCCTGTCCAGATTTGCAAGGGGCGGCCTTACGAGATAATTCTTTCTGGGAAGAATCTCCTCCACCTCTGCCGTATTCTCATCATGGACGCTTATCACCACTTTATCTCCCACAGAGGGTCTGATCCCCTTTTTGCGGAAGGCGCCCCTGGCCTTGCACTCATATATACAGTCAGCGGCTTCAACATAATAGAAGCCGCTGATTGCTTTGATTATCAGTCCTGTTAATCTGTTCATAAAAGATCCTTATTCCTGCGCCGACTCTTCTGCGGAGGCCTCCTCCGGCTCAGTCTCCTCGCTGGATTCCACCGGCTCCTCGCTGGATTCTGTCGGCTCTGCGCTGGATTCTACCGGCTCCTCGCTGGATTCTACCGGCTCCTCGCTGGATTCTACCGGCTCCTCGCTGGATTCTACCGGCTCCTCGCTGGATTCTGTCGGCTCCTCGCTGGATTCGTCGCTGGATTCCTGACTGGGCTCAGGACTTACAGGCGAATACTTGTTGTTGATATATGTCTGCTTTACTTCTCTTGTCTTGAAGTTGAAGGTATACTCAGCATACTTGATATCATTGATATTTACGGTAACTGTTCTCATATAATTTGAAGAACCGTTGGGGCTGACCTCGATGGACAGGCTGTTGTCTGTAGCGGGTACCTTGTACTGCTCATCCACCTTTCCGCCGTCAACATAAACTGTTACCTTGACCTCGGAGTATTCGTTCTTCGGCAGGCTGATGCTTCCCTTGATGGGCAGAAGAGCCTTGCTTCCGTCGCTGACCTGGATAGTGATAAGTGATCCCTTTGTAAGGCTGTTGCCTGCGAGAGGATCTGTTGCGATAACTGTTCCCTCCGGCTCCTTGCTTGCAACGGTCGTTTTCTGTGTTGTAAAGCCCTTGCCCTCCAGCTCAGCCTTGGCCTGATCGTAGCTGGAGCCTGTAACATCCGGAACGACCACCTTATCTGTTGTGGGGCCGTCGCTGACGATAAGGGTGACCGTTGTTCCTATCTCAAGCTCTGTACCCTCCTGGGGCGAGCAGTCGATAACGCTTCCCTTGGCGACCTCGCTGCTGTTGACCCTGGACACATTATAATTGAAATACTTGGCTGTCAGCTTTGTGATAGCCTCTTGCTCAGTATAATTCTTTACCTTCGGCACCTCACGGGTAGTAGTGGTACTGTTTATTACCAGCTTTATAGTAGCGTTTTCCTTGACCTGCTTTGAGCCTGCCTCCGGATCCTGGGACAGGATCACATTTACCGGCTTGGAAGCGTCATACTCAGCTGTTATCTCAAACTTGAATTTATAATCCTTGCTCTTCTGGAGCTCGTCATACATCATTCCCACAAACTTGGGAACATCCACGTCCTTGGTCTCGTTTGCCTTCATACCTGTATTGACGAACATATATATCAGGATACCCACAGCAGCGACCACCATCAGCGCTACAAGACCTGTTATCCATTTAACCACTGTCCTGGAACGGTTAACTGTCAGTTCATCGTCATATGAATCATAGTCATCATCATATGCCGGCTCCGGAGAAGCGGCTGAAACCTTGCTGATGGAATCCACATACCTTGTCGGGGTCTCATCAACGAAATAGCTGTATCTGAATCTGACAGAGGGGTTGCGCCTGAATATCTCAATAGCCTCCAGCATTTCCTTTGCGGAAGCATATCTCTGATTCGGGTTCTTTCTCATCGCCTTGAGGGTTATCTCCTCGATACCCTCAGGGATATTGCTGTTTATCTCTCTGAGAGGCTTGGGATCGTTCTGCATCTGCATAATAGCAACAGATACAGCGCTGTCTGCCTCAAAGGGAAGCTTTCCGGTAAGCATTTCATAGAGCATAACGCCCACAGAATATATATCTGCCTTTCCGTCTGTTGTATCTCCCCTTGCCTGTTCCGGTGCAATATAGTGAACAGAGCCGATCGCCTTGTCGGTCATTGTCTTTGTCTCGTTATCCGAGAAACGGGCGATACCAAAATCTGTGACCTTGATAGTACCATCCTGCAGAAGCATAATGTTCTGAGGCTTCATATCCCTGTGGACAATACCCTTTTCGTGGGCGTGCTGGAGAGCCTGAAGTATCTGAACTGTAAAATGAACAGCTTCCTTCCACGGAATAACGTGCTGGTGACTGATATATTCCTTCAGGGTGATTCCATCAATGTATTCCATTACTATGTACTGTATCTTATCTCCGAAGCTGACATCATTGACCTTAACGATATTCGGATGAGATAAAACCGCAATAGCCTTGGATTCATTTTTGAATCTTCTCATAAATTCAGTATTTCCGAGAAATTCATCCTTGAGGATCTTGATAGCTACAGTGTTATCATCCACGGTGTCATATGCCTTGTAGACCATTGCCATTCCGCCGATGCCGATAAGCTCCTGTATTTCATACCGACCATCAAGTCTTTTTCCGGTGTATTTGTCCATCTATTACAAACTCCTTTCAGACCTCTCAGCAGGCAATGACAGCTACTGTGATATTATCGCTGCCTCCCTGCTTTTTTGCATTTTCTATAAGTTTATCTGTAAGCTCATCGCATCTGTTCTGACGAATGAACTCCAGCAGGCTTTCATCTGTTATATAATTGGACATACCGTCCGTACATAGGATGACCTTTGCGTCATCTTCAAATTCAACGGTATTGTAATCCGTCCTGAGGACCGGCTCTGTTCCCAGAGCTCTTGTAATAAGGTTGCGGTTGGGATGAACCCTTGCCTGTTCGGGAGTAAGCTCCCCGGCCTGCACCAGTTCCTGAACAATGGAATGATCCACAGTTATCTGGCGCACACCTTCATCTGTACACAGATAAGCTCTGCTGTCACCTGCGTGGACTATGTGAACTCTTTTGTCCTTAGCCACAGCGCAGACTACAGTTGTTCCCATCCCCTGAAGTCCGGGAACGTGAGAAGCCATATCATAGACAGCCTTATTCGCATATTCTATAGCAAGCTCCATAAGCTCTCTTATTTCGCTCTTTTCAATATTTTCCCTGTAACCGCTCAGGAGTGTCTCAGAAATCGTTTCGGCTGCTACGCGGCTCGCAGTACTTCCGCCTGCTGCTCCGCCCATACCGTCGCATACTATTGCCCATACTGAACCGTCGGGAAACTCTCCCGTAAGGCAGTAATCCTGATTTGAATTACGTCTCATACCGATATCACTTTTGGAGTATACCTTCATTCTGTCAGACCTCCTTTGCTGAATTTTCTTTTATCGTCTGCCGCCTTAGCTGGCCGCAGGATGCATTTATATCGCTTCCGAGAGTTCTTCTCACCGTTGCCGTAATCCCGGCCTGAGCAAGGATCTCAGTGAAGCGTCTGATTCTATCCTTTTTGCTTTTTTTGTAGCCCGTCTCTTCCACTGAATTTACCGGGATGAGGTTCACATGAGCGATAATGCCCCTGAGACGTCTCCCCAGCTCTGCTGCGCAGGCGTCGCTGTCATTGATGCCGTCTATCATAGCGTATTCAAATGATATCCTTCGGCTGGTCTTGTCTGTATAATACTTACAGGCTTTGAGAAGCTGCGTGATATCATATTTTCTGTTTATGGGCATCGTCCTGCTCCTGATCTCGTCATTTGGCGCATGAAGAGATACCGAAAGGGTTATCTGGAGCTTCATATCCGCCAGCTCGTATATCCTGGGAACGATACCGCAGGTAGACAGGGATATATGCCTCATTCCTATATTAAGTCCGTTTTCATCTCCCACAAGGCGAAGAAAACGCACTACGTTATCAAAATTATCCAGGGGCTCGCCCATTCCCATAAGAACCACATTTGATATCCTTATGTTATTGTCAGCCTGTGCCGCCTGTATCTGTGAAAGCATCTCGGAAGCAGTCAGATTTCTGGAGAAGCCTCCCTTTCCTGTAGCACAGAAGGTACAGCCCATCTTGCAGCCTGCCTGGGTAGAAATGCAGCTTGTATATCCGTGGTGATATTTCATCAGCACAGATTCCACTGTTTCCCCATCATTAAATGAAAAAAGATACTTCACTGTATAATCATAAGCCGAAATCAATTTTTTTTCAATACCCGCCTGAGATATATAGCAGTTTTCTATAAGTTTCCGGCGTAAATCCTTGGAAATATTGGTCATTTCATCAAAGGATTTTACGCCGCTGTGGAGCCATCTGAATATCTGCGCTGCCCGGAACCTGGGTTCCCCCATTCCGGCGAGCATCCCCTCCAGCTCCTCCTGATACATTGACTTTATATCCTTTTTCACTATCTCACTTCCTGACGTTCTGTGAAGATTTTCCTTTTTCCGGAAAAGCTTACTCACCTGTCCGGTCATGACAAATTTATCCTTCACTTAATATCTGCTGTTATTTTTTCCGGCGGCAAAGGGAAATAAAGAAGCCGTCGGTACTATCCGGAGCAGGGAAAAGTGTAAGCTCGTTTTCCTCCTCACCGATAATTCTTGTAACTCCCGGAGGAAGTTTTATCGGACAGGCCTCAAACTCCGGCATTTCTGCGAGAAACCTTCTGATGACCCCGGAATTTTCCTCCGGATTAAGAGTGCAGGTGGAATAGACCAGCAGTCCTCCGGGTCTGAGGGCAGAAGCACAGTTTTTCAGGATGGAGTACTGTATCTCCGGCAGCTCCCGGAGACCGTGATCCTCCTTGTACCTCAGCTCCGGCTTTCGCCTGATTATCCCCAGACCTGAGCAGGGGACATCGCAGAGTATCCTGTCTGAAAGGGGAAAGCCCTTCTCTGTTGAGGAATCCGCCGCCATTGTTTCAATTATATCAATTCCCAGTCTTTCTGCGCCTTCCTTCACAAGCCCCAGCCTGTGCTCATAAAGGTCGCAGGAGACGATCCTGCCCCTGTTTCTCATCAGCTGGGCGATGGTAAAGCTTTTTCCTCCCGGCGCAGAGCAGACATCTGTTACCGTCTGTCCCTCTTCCGGAGAAAGGATACCGCAGCATATCTGGGAGGCTGAATCCTGTATATGAAAAAGTCCCTCTCTGTAGGACTTCGTTTCTTCTATAGCTCCTGTCTTTTCCAGAAACAGACAATCCGGGACAAGCTCTGAGCTCCGGACTGATATTCCTTCATCGGACAGCCTTGCCCCCAGCTCCTCTGAGGTCGTCCTGAGAGTATTGACCCTGGCGCAGACAGGGGGTCTGCCCTCCAGTCCGGAAAGGATCCTGAGGGTGATATCATCTCCGTAGGCGCTGCGCCACAGCTTTATTATTTTTTCCGGACAGGAATATTTTACCGACAGATATTTGTTTTTGCTTTTTCTCTTTTCCGGCAGAAGTATCTCCTCTGTACCTGCGGCTGCTCTGAGAACACCGTTGACATAGCCGGAAGCGCTGTGAAGCCCCTTCGACTTGCACAGGGCAACAGCCTCGTTGACCGCAGCTCTGTCCGGAACGCTGTCCATAAACCGGAGCTGATACAGTCCCATCCGGAGTATCATCAGCACCTCCGGATCCAGCTTTGTCACTGACCGGGAGGAAAATCTGGACAGATTGTAATCCAGCAAAAGCTTCCGTTCCAGCACCCCGTAAAAAAGCATAGCTGCAAAAGCTCTGTCTCTGCCGGAAAGACCGCTGTCCCTCAGAGCTGATCCAAGCACGATATTTGAATAAGCGTCGTTCTCCTCCACCCTCATCAGAGCGTCAAGAACAATGCTTCTCGGATTGGGCTTCATCCTTACCTCTCCTTACGAAAATTCCAGCTCTCCCGGATCAGATACCCTGAGTCCGTTGAGAAATGCTCCGGGCTCCATTCTTTTTTTGCCCTCAGGCTGGAGCTCTCTGATTTCCACAGCTCCCTCTCCGCAGGCAACCACAAGGGGAGACAGGGACAAAACGCTTCCCGGTCTGCCCTCTCCCTTTGCTATTACTGTACGGTGTATCTTTATCCTTTTTCCTCTGAGCATCGCAGTTGCACCCGGCCAGGAATTAAGCCCTCTGACCTTGTTATGTACGGTTTCTGCGCTCTGGGTAAAATCTATTGCAGACATTTCCTTTGTAAGCTTTCCCACATGAGTAGCCTTTGAATCATCCTGCTTTAATCTGGTGAGGGTACCATTCCTTGCAGCGCCCACCACCCTGACAATAAGCTCTGCTCCCATCTGCGACAGCCTGTCGTGAAGCTCATCGGCAGTTTCATTTTCCCCTATAGGGGTTTCACTGCTCATAAGTATATCTCCTGTATCTATGCCGGCATCCATAAGCTGGGCTGTCACTCCCGTCACCTTTTTGCCGTCGAGGATTGCCTGCTGTATAGGAGCGGCTCCCCTGTATTCCGGGAGAAGTGAGGCGTGGATATTGACGCAGCCAAATTCCGGCATATCAATTATCTCTTGGGGAAGTATCTTTCCGTATGCCACAACTACTATCATTTCCGGCTCCAGAGCTCTCAGCTCAGCAATAACGTCCTCGTCCCTCAGGGTAGTGGGCTGGAACACCGGTATGCCTCTTTTCAAAGCCTCCTCCTTGACCGGAGGCGGCATCATTGAATAGCCCCTGCCTTTGGGCTTGTCAGGCTGTGTATAAACTCCCGCTATTTCATTCCCTGCATCGGCAAGAGCCTTGAGGCAGGGCACTGAAAAATCAGGGGTACCCATAAATACTATTCTCATCTCAGACCTCCTGTCAGCCTACCGCCGACCCGATCAGCCCGGTAAAAAATCCGGGAAATGATCGTAATCAATATATTAGACTATTACCATTTATTGACCTGTCGCTTTTTGTCGGGGATCTCATCCGGATCGATCTTTCTTATGACGTGCTCCTTGAAAAGCACTCCGTCAAGGTGGTCGTTTTCATGACATATAGCCTTTGCAAGCAGACCCTCTGCATTGAGAGTAAACTGATCCCCGTATCTGTTCTGAGCCACAACAGTGACAAACATAGGACGGACGGTGATACCGAATTCTCCGGGACATGAAAGACATCCCTCGCTGCCCTCCTGTCTGCCCTTTGTCTTTACGATCCTGGGATTGATGAATTCCAGCTTTCCATCTCCTATATCGATCACAAATACCCTTCTGAGGATCCCAACCTGGGGCGCAGCAAGACCTACGCCTTCTCCGCTGACCATGGTCTCATACATATCGTCAAGAAGAAGGGCCAGCTTGTTGTCAAATTTCTCAACGGGGCGGCATATCTTTGAAAGTACCGGATCTCCCTCTTTCACAATATTTCTTATCGCCATTTTTCATTCCTCCGTTAAATAATATTATCCGGATCCACATCAGCATATACGCTGACATTCCTGAAACACGGATCTGATCCGGTATCTGTAAGCAGCTCCGCCATCATCCTGCGGAAACGCCTGCTGTTTCTGAATTTGATTATGATCCGGTATCTGTATTTTCCTCCGACCCTTGCAACAACAGCCGGAGCCGGACCCAGCATCCTCACCGGAAGCTCGTGATATTCCCCGCACAGCGCTGACTTCAGCATTTCAGAAAACCTCAGAGCAGCGCTGCTCACATTTTCTCTGTTTTCGCCGCTGAATACCACCAGCGCCAGGTCTGCAAAGGGGGGATACAGCATTGCCTTTCTGAGAACTATCTCTGACCGGTAGAATTCCTCATAATCCTGTCTGGAAGCCATCCCGATCACCGGATCCGAGGTCTCGCAGGTCTGTATCACAGCCCTGCCCTCCAGCTCTCCTCTGCCGGATCTTCCCACCACCTGGGTAAGAAGGGAAAAGGTACGCTCATAGCTTCTGAAATCATCGCTGTGCATCATACCGTCCGCCGAAAGAACACCGGCAAGGGTCACGTTTTCAAAATCCAGTCCCTTAGCCACCATCTGGGTCCCCAGCATTATATCATATTCTCCCCGGCGAAAGGCGCTGAGTTTTTTTTCGTATGAATATCTCTTCATCGTGGAATCCGTATCCAGCCGGAGGATCCTTGCCTGAGGGAAAAGCTCCCCCACCTCCTGCTCAGCCCTCTGGGTGCCTGCTCCCGAAAATCTCAGCTTTCCGGAGCCGCAGGAGGGACATTTATCCGGCACCGGCACCGAATATCCGCAGTAATGACACATCAGTCTGTTATTTGCACTGTGATATGTCAGGGATATTGAGCAATTCGGGCATGAAACAGCCTGGGAACATTCCCGGCACGAAACGAAGGTATTATGCCCCCTCCTGTTGAGGAGAAGGATAGACTGACGCCCGGCGTCAAGGTTTTTCCGTACCGCCTCTAAAAGCTCTCCGGAAAAGCAGCTTCCCGGAGGGGTATTATTCATATCGGCGCATATGACCTCCGGCAGCTTTGCCGCGCCGTATCTTTTTCTGAGTATACAAAGCCCGTATCTTCCGCTGACCGCATTATAATAGCTTTCCACAGAGGGAGTAGCCGAGGACAGCAGCAGAGGGCATTTATTTTCCTTACAGCGGAATTTTGCCAGCTCTCTTGTGTGAAATCTGGGGGTCGCCGAGGATTTATAGCTGTATTCCTGCTCCTCATCCATCACTATCAGGCCGATATCCCTGAGAGGCGCAAAGATCGCCGAGCGTGTCCCTACTGCGATATTTGCCTTTCCTTCCCTGACCTTCCGCCATTCCTCCAGCCTTTTTCCCAGAGAAAGTCCGCTGTGAAAAACAGCGACACTGTCTCCGTAGCGCTCCCGGAATTTACTCAGGAGCTGGGGAGTGAGGGATATTTCCGGCACCATACAGATAACGCCCCTGCCTTCGCTGTTGACCTTATCAATAAGCTTCATAAAGACCGAGGTCTTTCCGCTTCCTGTAACTCCATACAGCAGCGTAACAGAGGGCGAACCGCTGTTATATTTTTCCAAAAGGGTCTCATATGCCGAAAGCTGCTCCGGTGTAAGGACTATTTCTTCGCCCTTTCCCGGATCTGCAGGGCCTGAGGGCAGCGCCGGAGCCGGCTCCTGAAAATATTCGCAGACGCCCTTCCTGACCAGATTATCCGTTACCGCCTGGGTCACGCCGGTAAAATAGCATATTTCCCGGACAGAAGCCTCTCCGGTCTCTGTCAGTACCCTTATCACCTCCGACTGGGAGGCTGTATATTTTCTCTCCGGAACATCCTCCCGGAGCCTTATCATCTTTACAGACGCATCCTTCAGTCTTTTCTGAAAGCTGTCTGTTCTTTCCAGGATGCCCTTTTCGGACAGTCTTTTGAGAAGAGTATTGTCCTCCAGGGACAAAAGGCCCATGAGCCTGTCCTCCCTGACAGGCGCTTTCCTGCCGTAAACATATTCCGCCGCCGCCCTTTCCTGTTCTGTCAGGGCTGCCAGCTCCTCCCTTCCGGCTCTTCCCGGCGAATAGCTGTAGGTCAGCTTCACAGAAAGACCGGCAGGTATCATTGCGCTGCAGGCGTCAAAATATGTGCAGTAGCAGCGTTCCTTCATAAATACCGCAAGGGAGACAAGCTCTCCGGAAAGCACAGGCTCATTGTCTATCAGGGCGGAAATGCTTTTCAGTCCCTGACTGTCCTCCCTGCTGCCCAGGGACATCACCATCCCCTGTCTCAGGCTTTTACCGAAGCTCACTCTTACCCTGTGCCCCACAAGGGGCTTCCCCTGCATTTCCTCAGGAACAAGGTAATCATACAGCTTGTCGAAGCTGTATTTCGTTCCCTCTACAGCTACCGCTGCCACAAAAAAGGAATCAGTCATCAGTGTCAGGTTCCAGGATAGAATATTTGTGATCCTTGAATTCCTCCACCGCAACAATAACAGGCTTATCGCAGACCTTTCCCTTATCGCTCTGCATATCGTCTGTTATCTCTCTTGCTCTTTTTGCAACTGCGATAGCAAGAGCATACTTGCTCATCTTTCCTGCAAATATATCATCTACTGACGGTCTTGTGTAATGCTCATACATAAATGATCTCTCCTTCTGTAATATATCCAAAGCCATTTCAGGCATTGTTTACTGTTTTTCAATACTGTCTTTCTGATCTCAGCTTTTCAGCCCGGATAACAGCCCTGACATCATCAACGCAGTCCTCCAGGCTGTCGTTTATCACAACATAATCATAGCCTGAGGCAAGAGTAAGCTCCTCCTCTGCTCTTTTCATACGCTTTATGATATTTTCCTCTGTCTCTGTGCCCCTTCCCCGGAGCCTCTTTTCCAGCACCTCCAATGACGGCGGCATAATAAATATGCTCACGCAGTCACCGACCTGCTCCTTTATCTTTTTACAGCCCTGGACGTCTATTTCCAGAATAACATCCCTTCCCTCCTGTCTCCACTGCTCAACCGGCTTTTTCGGGGAGCCGTAGTAGTTATCCAGATAACGGGCGTATTCAAAGAAGCCGTCCTCGCTGATACTCTTTTCAAATTCCTCTTTCGTCAGGAAATAATATTCCTTTCCGTTCTGCTCCTGCCCTCTCGGCGCTCTTGTGGTGGCAGATATGGAAAGGCGCACATTTTCATCCTTTACAAGTTCCCCCACAACAGTTCCCTTTCCGGCTCCTGCCGGTCCGGATATCACCAGAAGTAATCCTTTTTTCTTCATTTATTCCTCTTCCTCCTCAACAGAATGGTCTCCCCCGGCTCTGTGGGTCAGGGTCTCTATCTGCAGCGCAGACAGGATAACATGGTCACTGTCCGTAACTATCACAGACCTGGTCTTTCTCCCGCACGAAGCGTCGATAAGCATTCCGCTGTCCCTTGCCGTCTGTACCAGTCTCTTCACAGGCGCAGCCTCCGGGCTTACTATCGCCACGATCCTGGAGGCTGATATCATATTGCCGTAACCTATGTTTATAAGCTGCATTTCATCAACTCCGAATCATTCGATATTCTGTATCTGCTCTCTGATCTTTTCTATCTCAGATTTGATATCCACCACTCTGTGGGCAAGCTCAGCATCGCTGATCTTCGAGCCGATGGTATTTGCCTCCCTGTTCATCTCCTGAACGATAAAGTCTATCTTCCTTCCCACTGCTTCATCCCCGGAAAGCATCATCCTCAGCTGGTCGATATGACTGCGGAGCCTTACTGTTTCCTCATCCACAGCTGTCTTATCCGCAAATATCGCCGCCTCGGTGAGTATCCTCTGGGGATCCGCCGTAGTATCGGACAATATATCATTGAGTCTTTCGGTCAGGCGCGCCCTGTATTCCTCCACAAGCTGCGGAGCTCTCTTTTCTATTATCTCAACGACAGAGATGATGGAGTCGCATCTTTTCAGGACATCCTCCCGGAGCTTTTCGCCCTCTCTTTCACGCATTGCGATAAACGCCTCTATCGCCTGTCTGCCTGCTTTTTCTGTCAGGGCGCAGAGCGCTTCCTCGTTTTCGGGGGCCTTTCTCACAGTGAATATATCACTGTATTTTGCGACTGAGGATACAGAGATATCGTCCGCCAGCTCATATCTGTCTCTCAGCTCCCTCAGGGCGTTAACATAGCCTGCAGCAAGAGAATGATTTATCGTGACCTCGGAGGCAACATTATCATCCGCCTCAACAGCTACAAACACATCCACCTTTCCCCGACGGACATATTCTCCGATAAGATTCTTTATCGTTTCCTCAATAAATCCACAGCCCCTTGGTGTCCTGCACTGGAGCTCCAGGAATCTGTGGTTTACAGACTTTATCTCAAAGACCACATTTCTACCGTCTATGATCCCCTCGAACCGTCCATAGCCAGTCATACTTTTAATCATAACAAAATCATCTTTTCTGTCTTAAATTGAGATACCCCATGGTATATCTGTTAACATCTTATTTTACCAATTTTATACCCCATTTGTCAATACAAAAACCTGGTGCGTGTGCGTGCGTGCGCGTGCTCGCACTGAGCGATTCGCGTTATCGCTCATTCCATTCGCTCTGTCGTGCGTTCCAATACTTTCATTCCGCGGCATCCGGCGCTCACCGTCTCAGACAATACTCTCACCCTCCGCCGCCGCAGCCCTTACGGGCTGCTTTTCGCGGCTGGTTTTTACTAACTTCTATCATATCACTCTCTCGGCACAGAGCGCCTGTTTATCCCAAAATTTTTTTACACTAACCCTGGTGCGGACCGTGTCAAAAAACAGCAGCGGCAGCGTCGACGCTGCCGTCACGCTGTACGATTATGGAAACTGCACATTTTCAGCATAAAAACATTGACTTTTTGTTGAGTATGGTATATAATCTACTTAAATTGATCAGTATATTTCAAGGGAGGGACGACAATATGAATAAATCACTTCTTGTAGTTCTTATTTCAGTAATCGGCGGAGTAGCAGCTATAACAGCGGCTGTCACAGCGTTTCTTATCATCAGAGAAAAGCAGAGGAGAGACGAGGAAGAGCTCGAGCATTACCTTGACAGTTCGATCCAGTGATCCTGAAAGCACAGACCGTGGCCTTGCGGCTGGGTTCTGCATTACTCCTTTTCCCGTGATGAGGATAATGTTTCTGCCGTTTAGCGGCAGTGCCAGAAAATACAAATGAACCGGCACCGGTAATATTATGTCCAGAGGGCGTAGTGACCGGTGCTTTTTGCCACCTAATTTATACAGAGAGGAGGACAAAAGTTGGACAGTGAATTCTATGATGAGATAGAACAGCTTCTCAGTGAAGAAAAATACGAAGAAGTCATTTCCAGGATAACCGCGCTGCGTCAGGACGACGTTACAACAGAGCTGAGCGTAATGAAGGCTCACTGTTTTTCTCAGCTGAGAAATTACCGCAAGGCTATGAGGATACTTGAAAGCATCCGTGACGATGTCGCAGAGGATGACCTGAGCTTTCACATTGAAGCGGCAAATGCAGAATTCGGTCTCCATCACTATGATCTTGCTGTAGAAGAATCCGAGATATGCATCGAGATAGATGAGAATAACATTGATTCCTGGCTTTTGCTCTGCCTCATTTACAGCGAGACCGGAGACGATGATAAATTCCGCGAAGCCTCAGACCGGGCAAGAGAGCTGGACGAGGAGGCGTGGGAATCCGTTTTCGGAGATCAGGAAAGGATCATGTCGTGTTATACCGAATATGAAGCGGAATGTATCCTGCAGCATATAGAAAGAGAATTCGGCAGTACGATCTGTGTGACTCCCTTCGGTGAAAACGGACTCCCGGAGGAACCCACTCCGATAAATGTCATTCTTGTTGCTCCCACTCTGTCCATGGATTTCTATAAGATAATGACCATAGGCTTCGGCGCATACAAGGGGGCCGACGGCGAAGGAGCCGGGCACCGTATCGAGCTTGCCGCATTTCTTCCCAAAACCGTCCCGGTCAAAAAGATCCTTTCTGATTTTTCCTGGGTATCAAGGATAATGTACCAGTTTGCCGAAATGGTAGAAACCGAAAATACGTGGCTGGATCACGGACACACCATATCCTACGGAAACCTTCTTGACGAGAGCGTGGAATACGACGGCGTCATCATCAGAAAGCTCTCCCCTCTCTACAATGTCAATGACAGCTGCCGCCTTCCCTGCGGAGAAAACGTCACCTTCCTGCAGATGATCCCTCTCTATGAGGAGGAGATCCTGCACAAGCTGAGCGCCGGGTGCAATTCTCTTTTCAGAGTCTTTGACGCAGAATTCGGTCTCTCCGGAGATATCATCACTACCGACAGAAAAAACCTCTTCCCGGATAAAAACAAAAAGCCGAGAGCTATCCCGAAAAGCGCGCTTGAGGATATACTTTCCTGGGAGGGCGCCGACGGCTGCTATGCCACAGACAGGATAATCGTGGATAACTGCAGGGTAGGCTTTATGTACAGAACAAGGCCCGACGATCCCCGGCTGGACAGCGGCTGGCGTTTTATGGCAGGCGATGAGAGCGAGGCTTATATGGAAAACACGGACAATATGGGCATATTCAAGCTCAACACCATATGCAATTACGACGCAGATATAATCGAATACCTTGAAAGCCCTGTGGGCTCCGCATTTTACAGAAGCAAGAGCGGAAAATTCCTGCCTATGGACAGCTGGTATGAATAAAAAGGACATAAGGACAAGCGCCGCCTTTACCGCCGTATGCGCTGTATTCTGCACTATGCTCTGGGGCTCGGCATTCCCGGCTATAAAGACCGGCTACGAGCTTTTCCGTATACCGGCTCAGGATATCCCCTCCAAGCTGATATTTGCCGGAGCAAGATTTTCCGCAGCCGGCATTATGATCCTGCTGGCAGGACTTTGCATCATGCATTCCCGGAGAAGGGAGCTTCTAATAAGGAAAAAGGATATTTTCCCCGTCATTTCCCTGAGCTTCTTTCAGACCTTTCTGCAATATCTGCTCCTGTATGTGGGGCTTACTTCAGTTACAGGAACAAGATCCTCTATCCTTACTTCTGTTTCCACCTTTGCCTCGGTCATACTTTCCGCAGTATTCTTCAGAAGCGACAGGCTGAGCGCCGGAAAGCTCTGCGGCTGCGCGGTGGGAATGGCCGGACTTGTCTATATGAATGCCGCCGGCGGCTTTTCCGAATTTTCCCTGATGGGAGACGGGCTTGTTATATTATCAAATATTTCCGGTGCGGCCGGGAACGTCATCAGCAAGGCTGCAGCTCCGGGAAGAGATCCCCTGCAGCTCTCAGGCTGGCAGCTGACCCTCGGAGGCCTTGCGCTGACGGCTGCGGGGATAATATCCGGCGGCCGGCTGGTCTTTTATGACAGCAGCTGCTTCCTCATACTGTTATATCTTGCGCTTATGGCAGGAACAGCGTTTCTTATCTGGACAATGCTGATCTTCCGCAATCCAGTAAGCAGGGTGGCGGTTTTCAGCCTGCTCATCCCGGTTTTCGGGACCCTCTGGTCAGGACTTTTCCTGGGAGAGGAGCTTCTGTCCCTCAGAAATATTATTTCCCTGGCTCTCGTATGCCTGGGGATCTTCCTCGCAAATAAAAAGCATAACAAAAAAACCGGTGACGTATCCATATGACATCATGGTCGTCACCGGTTTTTTATCAGTCATTGCCGGAAAGCCTGCGGAAATATCTTCCCGACAAAAAAGCAGAACCAGGTTCTGCTTTAATCCGGTCTTATTCCGCTTTGATCATACAGCAGCATTGAGCTTGCGGGCAAGGGCAGACTTCCTTCTGGAAGCTGTGTTCTTCTTGATGATTCCCTTAGCAGCAGCCTGATCAATTTTCTTTATAGCAACTCTTACAGCCTGCTCCTTATCAGAAGATTTAGCTTCAAGAGCAGCGTTTGCTTTTTTGATATCGGTTTTCATAGCGCTTGTGAAGGCCTTGTTGCGGGCTGTTTTAGCAGCGATAACCTTAACGCGCTTCTTTGCTGATTTGATATTCGGCATACCTACACCTCCTTAATATGTCGTTACGTACAGCTTATGATATCATTTATTCGGTAAAAAAGCAAGAGTTTTTTTGAATTTAATTAAAATAAAATAAAAAACTATTATTAACTTCTAAACCGACCCTTGTTTTTATTGCTTTTTTCTGTAGATTTTTTTATTAATATGTGGTACAATATTATGGTTATTTGTATATTGATAATATCCTGCCGGATCAAGCACCCGGGACCCGGATATTACGGCTAAGGAGGTTTAAATATGATTAGCACCAGAAGTCTGGTAAAAGCGAAAAACAACCTCTGTCTGCAGACATTCCTGTGGGCATTCGGGCTTTCGTTTATTATCTTTCTTCCGTGGATGGTCTACAGCAGCGGTTATTTTCTGTTTTACGGAGATTTCAATGTTCAGCAGATACCCTTCTACCAGATGATCCACGATTCTGTCAGAAGCGGAAATATCGGCTGGAGCTACACCACCGACCTGGGAGCCAATATTATCGGTTCATACAGCTTCTATATGGCCGGCAGTCCGTTTTTCTATCTGACCCTGCTGTTCCCCAGTGAGTTTGTACCCTTTATGATGGCGCCGCTGCTCATGCTCAAATTCGGATTTGCGGCAATGTTCGCCTATATGTTCCTGCGCAGATATGTCCGTGAGCAGAGATTTGCCATGTTCGGCGCTTTGCTGTACGCTTTTTCCGGATTCGGTATCTATAATATTTTCTTCAATCATTTCCACGAGGCAATGATAACCTTCCCCATGATGCTGGCAGCTATTGATATGTTTATATTCGAGAAGCGGAAGGGAGCAGTTGCCATAACTGTTTTTGCAGCCTCCTTTGTAAATTACTACTTCTTTGCAGGACAGGCTGTTTTCATCTTCATTTACTGGCTTTTCCGTATGATAACCGGAAGCTACAAGATGACCCTTCTGGAATTCCTCCGCTTTGCCTTTGAGGTCATTATCGGCTTTGCGGCTTCGGCTGTAATGATAATCCCCTCAGTGCTGGCAGTAAAGCAGAATTCCCGTGTGGAAAACTTCCCCTACGGCTGGTCTGCCGTCGCATATTCCAGCGAGCAGCGCTATATCCACATCGCAGAATGCTTCTTCTTCCCGCCGGATATGCCTGCATATGCGAATTTCACCCCGGATTCAAATGCAAAATGGGCGTCAGTCGCTGCCTGGCTGCCCCTGTTCAGTATGGCCGGAGTATTCACCTTCTACCGTCTCAAAACACAGAAGTGGCTGAAAAAGCTGATACTCGCATTGTTTATAATCGCCTTTGTACCGGTGCTCAATGCATCCTTCCAGCTTTTCAATATGACCTATTATGCGCGCTGGTTCTATATGCTGACCCTGATGCTCTCAATGGCTACTGTCATTTCCCTGGATCACGAGGAGGCAGATTTCCGCCCCGGACTTATCAGGACAATAATCATAACCTTCCTTTTCACAGCGCTTATCGGTCTTATCCCGGAAAAGAAGTGGGGCGAAAAGACCTACGGCGCAAAGCTGGGACTTGAAAAATATCCCGACAGGTTCTGGGTATGGGTAGCCATCGCCATTGTAGGACTTGCTGCGCTCACGGTCATTCTTTGTCTGAGAAAGAACAAAAAAGTATTCACTATCACAGCAAGCATAGTTCTCTCCCTGATGATCGCAGGCTACGGAAATGTACTTATCGGAACAGGTGTGGTCAATGCAAATTATCAGAAGAGCTTCGTTGTAGATGTCGCAATGGCAAACAAGGGAGTCTTTGAAAATGATCTCAAGGATCTTCATAATGTCCGCTCAGACTTCTATGAGGATATGGATAATATGGGAATGTACTGGCAGATACCCACCATACAGGCCTTCCAGAGCATCGTTCCCGGTTCTGTAATGGACTATTATAAATCCATCGGAGTGGAAAGAAGCGTAGGTTCAAGACCCAAGACAGATGTCTACGGTATCAGAAGCTTCCTTTCTGTCAAATATCTTTTTGACGGAAACAAGAATAAGGCTACCTTTATGACAAAGCTTGATTCCACAGAAATGCCCGGCTGGACAAAGATCCTGAGCAAAAACAATTATCAGGTCTATGAAAACGAATATTACATCCCCTACGGCTTCACCTATGACGAATATGTCACAGAAAAGGAATTCCGCTCTGTTGCGGAATCCGACAGACATCTCCTGATGCTCAAGGCTATGGTGCTCACTCCGGAGCAGGCCAAAAAATACAAGGGCGTTCTCAGGCATCATACCGACCTGACTACCTACGACTATTCCGAGGACGAATATTTCGAGGACTGCACAGAGAGAAAAGCCAATACCTGCTATGATCTGAAATTTGAAAACAACAAGTTCTCGGCAAAATTCGACGCAGGCGATTCCGATGAGCTGGTATTCTTCAGTATCCCCTACGAAGATGGCTGGAGCGCTGAGGTAAACGGCAAAGCGGTGGATATCGAAAAGGTAAACATCGGCTTTATGGCCGTAAAGGTCCCCGGAGGAAAGACCTCTGAGATAGTATTCCGGTATAAAACACCGGGTCTCGCTGCCGGCGCGCTGGCAAGCGGCTGCGCAGTCGTGATCTTCGTAGTCTATATGTTCCTCTGGAAAGTCCCGGAAAAGAGAAGAAAGATCTATATGTGCTACAGCGAGGACGACGAATACACCTCTGATGAAATAATCTATCCCTGGGACAAGGAAGAGCCTGAGGAGGCTTCAGGCGAATTTGAGCTTATCCCCGATGATCCCCCGGAGGTTCCCCGGCGCCCGGAAAAGAACAAAGAAACTCCGCAGGAGAAAAAAACTCCGGAAGTAAACGAGAACCCGGAAAAAACCGAAGCTCCTGAAATAAACAACAGCCAGAAGAAAAAAACGCCGGCAAAGAACAGCGGTAAAAACAACGGCAGTAAACGTTCCGGCGGAAGATCAAAGCCAAAACATATGAAAAAGGATCCCGGAGAAAAATAATCAACTATAACTGCGGCATGTACAGTCATGCCGCAGTTTTTATGCTCTCAGCCGCCGCTCACTCCCGTGCAGAAAATATACATACCGCCGTAGTCTTTCCCTGCTCTCTTCTGCATATATTGTGATATGTATCTGTCCGCCTGTAAGGGCGGACACGAGAGATGTCAGAAAATACCGTTTATGCGGTTTTCCTCATAACCTGTTTCTCTGATAAGATTGAAATTGCACGGGGTACACGGAAAACTGAACTGAGAAGGCATTATCCTCATCGAATTGGTATTTGCACCCTCCGACCTGTCAAGAGGCTCGAAAGGTGTTCCGATAACACTGAAACCGCCCCTTGGATCATATGAAGATTTTTTCATATTGTTCACCTCATTATCCCGGAGTTTTCCCTCTTTCACTTCCGGAAAGCTCCGGCTTTTTTTGTAATGACTGCATTACTCAGATATTATATGCATTTTTCATAAAGAGGTATTCAGACTGAGATCATTTTCATCGTTATGGATAACTTTGGCATTTTAATTAAAGCTTTCTTGTGCATAAAGGGAGGTATCCTTTGCTCTTTCTGACTTTTTACCGCAAAAAAATAATTATTTCCATCCTCGGAGTTCTTTTGTCCCTGATCCTTATTTCCGGATTTTTCCTCCTACGCCATATCTCACATAATAAAGAACCCTGTTTTGTTTCCGGAGAAAACCACATAAGCGCCAGGGCTGCTTCCTTCGGAGATCTACGAAGAATCGCCGGTGAATTAGGGCTGGATATCTCAGAAAGCGCTGTGAAAACGCAGAGAATCTTCATCCCCTGTAAGTTTAATGATATATATAAGCACTATAATGACCTCCAGAAGCAGTGCGGGCTTGATCTTCTGCCATATGCCGGGGCTGAATGCACCCTGTGTTCCTTCCCGGTAAAAAACGCACAAGGCGACTGCAAATGGACCTTAAATATGCTGATTTGCAACGAACTTCTGATCGGCGGGGATTTTAGTGAGAACAAACTTGGAGGTAATATACTAAGCCTCGGTACAATAAATGTATATAATTAACAGTATTTGTATTATGGTGGCTTTTCATAACACTAAAGTTGCCTTGACAGCAATTTAACAAAATGATATCATATTATACGAACGAATAAAAACATTATTTTGCAAGAAATTGTCATTATTGTGCTATTAACTGAATTAATAATACGATAGTGGCGTCAAAACAAAGGAGAGAGTAATATGCTGTTGGACAAATATCTTCCCCGGATCGAATTTGACTCATATGAGGACTTCAAAAAAAATTACAAGGTCAATGTCCCCGAAGATTTCAATTTCGGTTTTGACATTGTAGACGAATGGGCTAAGCAGGACGAAAACAAGAAAGCTCTTGTCTGGTGCAATGATCACGACGAAGAAAAGATCTTCACCTTCAAGGACGTCAGCCTGCTTTCAAACAAGGCTGCGAATTATTTCCGGAGCATAGGCATCAGGAAGGGTGATGTTGTCCTGATGATAATGCGCCGCCGCTGGGAATACTGGATCTGCGCTGTTGCTCTCCACAAGCTTGGTGCTATTGTTATACCTGCAACTCTCCAGCTCACAAAGAAGGATATCGTTTACCGTGCAAATGCGGCAAAGGCAAAGGCCGTTGTATGCGTAAACGATGATTTTGTAATTGACCAGGTAGAAAAAGCTCTCCCCGAATCTCCCACAATCAAGACTCACATTGTTGTCGGCGAGCCGAGAGAGGGCTGGGAATTCTTTGAGGATAAGATTGAAAATATGTCAGACGTCTTTGATCGTCCCACGGGCGAAGATGCCACCACAAAGGACGACATAATGCTGGTATATTTCACTTCCGGAACCACCGGTATGCCCAAGATGATACAGCACAGCTTTTCTCATCCCCTGGGTCACATTGTAACTGCAAAATACTGGCATCAGGTTCAGGAGAACAAGCTCCATATGAGTGTTACTGATTCCGGATGGGCAAAGTTCGGATGGGGCAAGATTTATGGCCAGTGGATATGCGGTGCAGTTATCTTTGCATATGACATGGATAAATTCATTCCCAAAAATCTTCTCACAATGATGTCAAAGTACAAGCTTACTACCTTCTGTGCTCCTCCCACAATGTATCGTTTCATGCTTCTTGAGGATGTAGCGTCATTTGATCTTTCGTCTATACAGCACTGGACAACTGCCGGCGAACCTCTGAACCCGGAAGTAAACAACAAGTGGTTCAAGCTCACAGGTCACAACATATATCAGGGCTTCGGACAGTCAGAGAGCAGTGTTCTCATGGCTGATTTCCAGTGGGACGACATCAAGATCGGTTCCACAGGCAAGCCCTCCCCCCTTTACGATATAAAGCTTCTTGACAGTGACGGAAAAGAGGTCGGAATAGGTGAGGAAGGTTCCATATGCGTTATGGATGTAAAGCACAATCCTCCCACAGGACTTTTCACCGGCTATTTCCTCAACCAGGAAATGACAGATGAGCTTCTTCTTGGAGATCACTACGATACCTGTGATATGGCATGGCAGGACAGCGAGGGATATTACTGGTTTGTAGGAAGAAACGATGATGTTATTAAATGTTCCGGTTATCGCATAGGTCCCTTTGAGGTAGAAAGTGCTATGCTTGAGCATGACGCAGTTGTAGAGTGCGCCATTACCGGCGCTCCCGATCCGGTCAGAGGACAGGTAGTAAAGGCCACTGTTGTCATCAAGAAGGGTTACACACCCGGACCGGAGCTTATCAAGGAGCTTCAGGAGCATGTAAAGAGATCCACAGCTCCCTACAAATATCCCAGAGTGATAGAATTTGTTGACGAGATACCCAAGACCTTCAGCGGAAAGATCAAGCGTGCTCAGATCAGGCACGAGGATGAAGAGGCTGTACGGGTAAGAGACAACTGAATAACAGAAAAAACCGCCTGTTTCTGACACAGGCGGTAATTCTTTATCTCAGAGGCGACAGACTGATTTATGCCTCCGGAGAAAAGTTTTCCTTTGATACGCCGCAAAGAGGGCAGGTCCAGTCCTCCGGGATATCCTCGAAGGGAGTACCGGGAGCGATACCGTTATCGGGATCTCCGTCAACCGGCTCATAAACATATCCGCACACATCGCATACATACTTTTTCACGCAAAACACCTCCTGTAAATTATTTCTACGATCAACCGATCACCTAAAGTATACCCTATCCTCCCCAACCTTGTCAACCAGGCAGCGTCGGCGCTGCAGCGTGACGCTGCACCCGTGTTCGCGTAGTGGCTCGTTTACACTCGCTCGGTCGTGCGTGCCTAAGCTTTCGCGGCGCGGCGGTAGATGTTTTTTATATTGTTGTCGGGGCAGTCTGTTCGTGTCTGGTTTGTCCTGATGAACCGCTGGTTCTGTGCGGTGCATGCCTTCGGCACGGGGTCAAAGGGGGACCCACAAAGGATGGCTGCGCCCCCCTTTGAGTTTGCCCCCTTTGAAAATCCCCCTCCTTAAACCCCC
>CAMVQZ010000012.1 GCA_947169745.1 uncultured Clostridia bacterium | reverse complement strand
TGCGGCGGCGAGGGGTGGGAGCATTGTCTGAGGCGGTGAGCGCCGGATGCCGCGCGATGAAAGTATATGTACGCACGACAGAGCGAGAGTAGCGAGCGATAACGCGAACACGCTCAGTGCGAGCACGCACCGAACACGGGTGCAGCGTCGACGCTGGTGTGAGCACGCACCGCGGAGAGGATTGACTTGCTGCGCAGGGGTGGTATAATTGAGGAAAGAAGCAATGACGGCAGCCACTACACCAAGGATGAGCACGGCAGATTTACCGGAAGCGTTCCCCGCGGCGGCGGTTCGGGAGGGGGAGGCAGCGGAGCAGTAAAGTTGAGAATTAACCTTTTTGATCAGGGCGATCCATTGCGCTCTGAGGCTTTCAGCATCGAGGAAGAAGCAGGATTTGAGGATATCTGCTCGCATGGTTCATCACAGGCTATTGAAGTTTCAGTGAAAGGTAATAGAACTCAGATGAACGCTGATGAGTTTGCCGATTATCTGAAAGCAAACGGCTATCAGGGCGGAGATTTGCGTCTTGCGGCCTGCTCTACAGGACAAGGTGATAATTCCTTTGCGCAGCAGCTTTCAAAGGCTTTAGGAAACAAGGTTAAAGCACCGGACGATGATGTTTATTATATTCCGGAGGAAGGTATTCTCAGGATAGGTTCGAAATATACGAATCTTGGTGAATGGCGTGTATTTGACAAAGGAGTTGAGGTATTATGAAATTCGTTGGTTTTTTTTCTGAAATGAATGTTACCATGGCAGATAACGGCAGCATCAATGATTACATTACAGATACAGTGAATTATGATAAGAAGCGGATCATTAAGTACCTTCTGACCTTTGGCAGACAGGCAGTTTGTCCCAGAAGCGCTATTGATTGTATTACCGGTAAAATTATTTCAACCTCGTTTGCTGTAAATGATGATGGGCAGTATTGCTGGCCTGATTTTTTGATTTATCACATTGACCGATACCCGATCAGGCTGCCGGAGGATTTCCTGCAACACGTATTAAGCAAAACTGAATAGTACTTACCCGCTCTCACTGAGGGCGGTTTTTTTATGCCCGGAAAGGAGAATGAAAATGTACATCGCAAATGCTAACGTCGAAATCGAGAAAAACATTTATAAAGCAATTAAATAAGCTATGAACAAACAAGAAGCCAAAGCCGACAGCGGCAAGCCTAAACTCACTCTTGTACCCCGTCAGATAATAACAGATATCGCAAGGGTCAGGGAATATGGCTGTGAGAAGTACGGCGACCCGGAAAACTGGCGTCAGGTTGACAAACAGCGGTACAGGGCAGCATCCGGATACATTGAAAAAACAGCCGCAGAATTGTATTCAGAGGCTATTGATACACAGCTCTACAGCGAGGGTGGTGAGGCTGTACCCCTGAAAATTACAGGTGCGGCGGATTCCGCTGCAAAAATCAGGCAGGCCGGCAATACAGCAGCGGATTATTATGACATAAAAATAGTGACAGTGGTAACGTAATAAAGGAGACAAAATGAATGAAAGAAAAGATAATAATGCAGGGGAGCATATCCGCTTCCCTGGGGGCGCTGGCGGTGTATGCGGATATATTGACAGTGCCGATAATAGTGCTTATCGTAATTATGATCGTTGATTATCTCAGCGGTATGTGTGTAGCCTGGACGCATTCCCAGTTGTCCAGCAGAATCGGGATCAGAGGCATCGTAAAAAAAGTAGGGTATATGGGTCTGATAGTGGTAGGTATGGGTATGGACTATCTGATATACAGCGGTATCACAGCAGCGGAAATTGATATCGGATATAAAATGTGGTTTGGACTTTCGGTCGCTGTCTGCGTTTGTGGGCTGTATGTACAATAAAATGTATATATAATGCACATAAAATTACTGTTTAGTATTGTTGAATTGTGAATTATGTGGTAAAATTATGATGTATATATTTTGGATATGCTTTTCGGGAGGTTATGTCATGAGTGAAAACAATCGATTCGGCTGGATCGTATTTTACGAAGAGTTTGCAGATATTTTGCTTACTTATAAAGATAGACGGCAGGAACTGATAAACATAATAAAGCAGGTTTACACAGATACCGGAATAAAAATGCCAACTTTAGAAAGAAATGCTGACGGGAGTAATGAACTGGTTGACATTGATCCGTTTACTGTATTTGGTTTATTTAACAAGCAGATATCAGACGAAAACAGAATTAGAATAATCAGCTCAATTAAAAGTCTTTTTTCTGTAAAAGCAGATATACCCGACAGTTTTAATGGCATACCTGTTTTGAATAATATGAGTGCGACCTTCTATTATTTTATTTCCAGTAACAGATCTGAAGGAATGCGCAACAAAAATGATATTCAGAACCTCTGGAAACTCTTTGAAAATGCAATTCTTTTATCAGAAAATGACACAGAAATAATCAGAAATGATTTTGCTGATTATTATAATGCTGTTAAAAATCAGAGAGGAATTCGCTGGAATCTCACAATGGGACTTTACTGGATTCGCCCTAAGAGATTTTTGAATTTGGATTCCAGAAACAGATGGTTTATCAAAAACAATGACAGCTTACCGGATGCATTTGCTGCTAAGATAAGTAAGTTAAAGACAGTTCCCTCTGCCGATGAATACTTAATGATCTGCGATGAATGTTTATCTATTATTCACTCGGACAATAGTGCTTATAACTCTATTGTAGAATTATCATATAGTGCATGGTTGGTTTCAAAGCAGGATGATGAGTATGAGAAAATCAGTGAGGATGACAGCTCAAAATCCAGTGCTAAATTTCTCCATTGGTTCAAGCCGTTGCTACAGGCACTTCGTGATCTGGGAGGTTCAGCAACACCAAGGGATGTACGAGAAAAGATAAAGGAAAACGAAAAACTGACAGATAAAGACACGGACAATGTAATTGGTAAAACAAAAACATCTGAATTTAATAACGATGTTGCGTGGGCAAGACAATATCTGGTTCGAGGAGGTTATCTGGATAACAGCATCCGGGGAATCTGGAAACTGACCGAGACTGGATGGACTGTTGACATGACAGATGAGCTGGCATCTGAGCTGTTTAAGACAGTTATAAAAGAAAATCAGCAGGGTAAAACACAAAAAGGTTCAGCCCTTGCTGATGAAAATGTAGATACAAAACGATATTGGATTTACTCTCCGGGTCATAACGCTGAAAAATGGGATGAGTTATCAAAAAGCGGATTAATGGCTATCGGATGGGGTGAAATAGGAGATTTAAGTGGTTTTGCTTCAAAAGGCGAAATGAAAGCTTCTATGAAAGAGATCTTTGGAAATAGTGTGTCATATAAAAATACTGCCCTTGCAACCTGGCAGTTTGCGTTTGAGATGAAACCGGGAGACATCGTATTTGCCAAAAAGGGCAGAGATACTGTTATTGGTAGAGGCATTGTTGAATCAGATTATCTTTATGACGAAAGTGTTGAGGATGAATACAAAAACATCCGGAAAGTAAAGTGGACTGATATTGGGAATTGGCAGCATCCCGGTCAGGCAGCCATGAAAACTCTGACAGATATAACTTCATATACTGACTATGTGGATAAACTGAACGCACTCTTCGATACTGATGATGAAGAGGACGAACTTCAGACTAAGGAAACACAGTTAAACACATATGATAAATCTGACTTTCTTGAAGATGTCTATATCAGCGGTGAAAGCTATGATACATTAGTTGGGTTGCTCAGAAAGAAAAAGAATGTTATTCTCCAGGGTGCTCCCGGAGTAGGCAAGACTTATGCTGCAAAACGGCTTGCATATTCTATAATGGGCGTTAAGGATCCGGAAAGGGTACAGTTGGTTCAGTTTCATCAAAGCTATACATATGAAGATTTTATAGAGGGATTCCGCCCGTCAAGTACAGGTGCAGGTTTTGAAATCAAAAAGGGAACATTTTATAATTTCTGTAAGAAAGCACATGATGACAATGAAAATGATTATTTCTTTATTATTGATGAAATTAACCGTGGAAATCTGAGCAAAATTTTCGGCGAATTGTTTATGCTGATCGAAGCGGATAAAAGAGATAATGATATTCAGCTGCTATATTCATCAGATAAATTCTCTGTTCCGAATAATCTCTTCATAATCGGCATGATGAACACTGCCGACCGTAGCCTTGCAATGATCGACTATGCTCTGCGCAGACGCTTTGCGTTCTTTGAAATGAAGCCTGCTTTTGAATCTGACGGGTTCAGAAAGTATCAGGAGAGCCTCAGCAATAAGAAGTTCAATGATCTTATAAACTGCATAATCAGCATGAATCAGACTATCACAGATGATGAAACTCTCGGAGAAGGCTTCTGCATTGGACACAGCTATTTCTGTAATCTGGAAGAAATTGACGATAAGGCTTTGTCTGATATTGTTGAGTATGAGATCATTCCTATGCTCAGGGAATACTGGTTTGACGAGCCTGCTAAAGAGAGGGACTGGTCTGATCGTCTTAGGAGTGCTGTCAAGTGATACCGATTCAAAATGTTTATTATATGCTGTCCTATGCCTTTCAGGTGCTGAACGAACAGGGATATAAAAATGTTGCAACAGAAGAATTTGATAATGTAGCCGACCTCTGTTCCGCTATTCTCATAAAGGGGCTGTCCAAGCTTATCAAACGAGGTCTTATGAGAGATTATATTCCGCAGAGAGAACCGCTGAGTGCACTCCGCGGCAAGCCGGAAATATCAGAAACGCTGAAAACCAATACTATGGTTAAAAGACAGATCGTCTGTTCATACGATGAGTTTTCAGAAAATGCCTATATGAACCGCATAATAAAAACAACCATGATGCGGTTGATGACTGCTGATATTGATAAGAACCGTAAAAAGGAATTGAAAAAACTTCTGGTATTTCTGAGCAATGTACAGCCATTGGAGCTTCACTCCATCAACTGGAATCTGCGATATGACCGGAATAATCAGACATACAGGATGCTTATTGCGATATGCTATCTTGTAATAAAAGGTTTGCTGCAAACCCAGTCGGACGGAACAACGAAGCTGATGGATTTTCTTGATGAACAGAGAATGCACCGCTTGTATGAAAAGTTTATCCTTGAATACTACAAGAAAGAGCATCCGGAGCTGATTGTCGCATCACCTCAGATTCCATGGCAGCTTGACGATGAAAACAGTGATATGCTTCCGGTCATGCAGTCTGATATTATGCTGCAACAGGAAAGCAGGGTTCTGATTATTGATGCAAAATACTATGCCCATTCTGTACAGAACAGATTTAATAAGTCAACGATCCATTCTGCAAACCTTTATCAGATCTTCACCTATGTCAAAAACAAACAGGAAGAATTGAAAAATTCACAGTGCAGTGTTTCAGGTATGCTGCTTTATGCCAAAACAGACGAAAGCGTTGTTCCAGATAATACTTATCATATGAGCGGAAACCGGATCAGTGTCAAAACTCTGGATCTGAATTGTGGATTTGATGCAATCAGGGAGCAACTGGATAAAATAGCTGATAATATCTGAAAGGAAAAATAAGATAACAGATGCATCACAAATTTATTATTCTTTCTTCAGACATTGACAAAGTAAATAACGGATCAAAATGTAATTGTGTCCGCCAGGACTCTTCGACTGATCTGATTAATGATTATTGGAAAACCTGATAACGAAACGGAGTATAAAAATGCTGAAAGACGGACTTTACGAACAGGTAATAAATAAATCCCTTGATAATGAGCTTGCCGAAACAGACAAGCTCATTCAGACTGCTGCAATTGATCCGGCAGAGGCGGCGAAGATCCTTTCACAATATATCTCAGAGGTAGTGGAAAAGGGACTGCAAAATGTCAGAGATAACGGCGGAGATGTTTCATCTCAGGTGGAGCTTGTAAATAAGATAATATCCTCCGTTGTTTCAGGAACGCAGGAAACAAGCTTTGATTCTATGTCCGTTGCAGAGCGTGCTGAAATGCTTCTTGCATTGATCGAAAGAAAAAACGAGATCCATGCTCTGAATGAAAAGGCGGAGATCATACGTCCGGAGACATCTATCGCACAAAGTTCACTGTTCACCGGAGCGATCCACGAACCGCAGATGTTTACGGAGCTTAAAAAAGAGATAGTCTCTTGCAATCGTATTGATATGCTTGTGTCGTTCATCAAGTGGAGCGGTCTGCGGCTTATTATTGATGAGCTTCGGGAGTTTACCATGAATGGCGGCAAGCTTCGTATCATCACAACATCATATATGGGTGCTACTGATATAAAGGCAATAGAGGAGCTTCGGATTCTTCCGAATACAAAGATAAAAGTGAGCTACGACACAAAGCGCACACGGCTTCATGCCAAGACCTATGTTTTTTATCGCGGCACAGGCTTTACCACTGCTTATGTGGGTTCTTCAAATCTTTCCAATGCAGCTATTTCAAGCGGTCTGGAATGGAATGTCAAGGTGACGAAAAAGGATCTTCCCGAAACGATAGATAAGATCGCCGCGACCTTTGAAAGCTACTGGAATTCTACCGAATTTGAATATTACAACGAGGGAGAGCGTGAGCGTCTGGCTCATGCGCTTAAAGCTGAAAAATACTTTGACAGCAATGATTCCGGAATGTATACACTGGATATCATGCCATATTCATATCAGCAGGAGATACTTGATAAGCTGGATGCGGAGCGTGCAGTTCGCGGCAATATGCGTAATCTTGTTGTTGCGGCAACCGGTACGGGTAAAACCGTCATATCGGCACTTGATTATAAAAGCTTCAGAAAACGACATCCAGATAAGCCATGCAGACTGCTTTTTGTGGCACATCGTGAGGAAATACTTCGTCAGAGCCTGTATACCTTCCGTGCTGTGCTGAAGGACGCTAATTTCGGAGAGTTGTTTGTTGGCAATTATAAGCCGGAAAGCATGGACTATCTTTTTGTTTCCATACAGACCTTCAATTCTCAGGCATTTACCGAAAAGACCACACCAGGTTATTACGATTATATTGTCGTCGATGAATTCCACCATGCCGCAGCGCCCACATATCAGAAGCTGCTTTCTTATTATCAGCCGGCGATGCTTTTAGGACTTACTGCAACGCCGGAGCGTATGGACGGAAAGAGTATTCTGACTTATTTCAATAATCGTATTGCTGCAGAGATCCGTCTGCCGGAAGCTATCGACAGAAAGCTGCTTTGCCCGTTTCAGTATTTCGGTGTGACCGATACCATTGACCTGAACGATCTGAAATGGAGTGCCGGCGGCTATGATAAAACTGAACTGTCGAATATCTATACCATGAGTGGAATTGAAGCAAACCGCAGAGCCGATCTTGTCATTTCATCGCTGCTCAAATACGTTACGGATATTGATGAGGTCAAGGGACTGGGATTCTGTGTTTCTGTGGCACACGCTGAATTTATGTCCGATTATTTTAATCAGCATGGTATTCCGTCTATGTTCCTGACAGGAAACTCTCCTGATGATGAGCGTAAACAGGCAAGCAAAGACATTGTTTCAGGAAAGGTGAGTTTTATTTTCGTTGTCGATATCTATAACGAGGGTGTTGATATTCCGGAGATCAATACGGTTCTTTTTCTTCGTCCTACGGAATCGCTGACGGTTTTTTTACAGCAGCTTGGCCGTGGGCTGAGACTTTGCGAAAATAAGGATTGTCTGACAGTGCTTGACTTTATCGGTCAGGCTAACCGAAAATACAACTTTGAAGATAAATTTGCAGCGTTGCTTTCAAATACGACCCGAAGTGTCACAAGGGAGATAAAGGACGGTTTTATTTCTCTGCCAAAGGGCTGTTACATTCAGCTTGAAAAGAAGGCGGCAAAGTATATTCTTGATAATATCCGAGCTTCCTACGGCAATACTGCCGGACTTATTTCACGCATAGCAAGCTTTGAAGAGGATACAGGACTGACACTCAGTCTTGCAAGCTTTCTCGACTATTATCATATTGACGCGCGTTCGATCTATAAGTTTTCGTCATTCTCACGGCTGTGTGCCCGTGCGGATAAGATCGACAACTTTTCCGAACCTATGGAGGAAGTGCTGACAAAGGCGCTTGCAAAGCTGGCTGTGATCGATTCACGAAGATGGATAGGCTTTTTGCTGCGCTTGCTGCCGGAGCTTGACAACACTGATTTAAACAAGCTTACTCCTGTCGAGAAGCGTATGCTGCAAATGTTTTATATCACTGTATGGGGAACTGCTGTGGAGGATCTCGGAAGTGATGAGGTACTTGATAATCTCTATGCACTTGCTGACAGTACGGTTATGCTGTCCGAGATTATAGAACTGCTGAAATATCAATACAGCCGTATAGATTTTATTGATTCACCTGTTGATCTGGGCTTTGAATGTCCGCTTGATCTGCACTGTACCTATACCCGCGATCAACTTCTTGTTGCGCTTGATTTTATGAAGCCGTCAACCGTCAGGGAGGGTGTCAAATGGCTGCCGGAAAAGAAAATTGATGTTTTCTTTGTTACGCTGAATAAGTCTGATAAGGACTATTCTCCCACAACGATGTATAATGATTATTCGATAAATGAACGCCTGTTTCACTGGCAGAGTCAGAGCACAACAGCAGACACCTCTCCTACAGGTCAGAGATACATTCATCACCGTGAGAGAGGCAGCAAGGTCCTATTGTTAGTGCGTGAATTCAAAACGGACAGAATAACAGGCGGAGCACAGGCTTATACATATCTTGGAACAGCAAATTATGTGAAACATGAGGGCTCACGTCCGATGAATATTACATGGAGTCTGGATCAGCCGATACCGGCAAAATATCTGAAAAAGACAAACAAACTGGTGGTGGGATAATGACAGAGGTAGTTGCAGCGCTGATATGGGATAAAGAACGTTTTCTGATCTGTCAGAGACCGGCAAACAAAGCACGAGGACTGCTATGGGAATTTGTCGGCGGAAAGGTAGAACCGGGTGAGACAAGAGAGCAGGCTCTTGTCCGTGAATGCAGAGAGGAGCTTGATGTTCTCCTTGAAGTTGGCAGTGTCGTTACAGAAGTTACCCACGAATATCCGGACATCACCGTATATCTGACGTTGTTTAATGCGATAATTTCAGAAGGTGAACCGAAGCTGCTTGAACACAATGATATGAAGTGGATAACTGTTTCTGAACTTTCTGAATTTGAGTTTTGTCCGGCGGATGAGGAGATAATAAGGATCCTGAAAAACGGATAAGGTGAAACCCTTAGCCGTATCAGAAAGACTATGAGAGATGAATAATTAAAAAAATGCCGGCAAAACGTGATCTGTTCTGCCGGCGGTTTCTTATAAACAAACGATACAAAATGCTTTTTTATCCGTTTTCTGCCTTTCTGATTATCTTTTTGTACTTGCTGACAGGCAAAGCAAGCTCCGATTCGGATTTGTTGTTTATCGCAGCAACAGTCACTTCTGTTTCTCCCATATCCGTGACTACAATAACCTTATCACCAACGGAAACACCCTCTGTTTCAAGAATATAATCGTAAAGATGTCCGCCGGGAGAAAAATAAACCGAGGCAATGCAATATGTTTTTCCCGATTTTTTCTCAGGTGAGGTAAAATAATATTCTCCTCTGATCTCTGCTACTTTTTCATCACCAAGATAGTATTCACATCCCTCTATATTATCAAATTCAACGGTATCATCAGTAATATCCATTTCTGATATTTCAGGATTTTTAACATGGATATTCAGCTTTTCTACCATACCGCAGAAGCCTGCTTCAGGCTCGGTGATGAACATTTTCGGATGATATTTTTCGTTAATGAACGGGGTTATACGGAAGGTCAGACTGAGCTCACCATTTTTGAGGTGCCTGATCTTCATTTGTATTTTACGGTATTTTTTCAGATAGTTCCTGAGCAGATATGAAATGTATATACGGCAGGTTCTTTTGGGCTTTGTGATGTCTTCGTCGGAAAGCAGTCTGTAAAGTGCTGTACGGATACTGTCTGCAACGGAGAGATCTCCGTAATGATCGTATTTCAGACGCTGCCTGATGGCAAAATCTGCCTGCATATATAATCCGAGTGCATTGCTTTTGGATGTATATTCAACATAACCTTTTTCTATATAACCTCCGAGACGGAGGGCAATATCGGCAAACTTGCATTCAAAATTCCCATCAAGCATATATTCAAGATTTTGTTCATACAGTTCCTCGATAATTCCTACAGCTATGTTTTTATTCTGAACAACACCGTATCCTTTTGCAAACATATCAGCCAGTTTGTAGCGTGATTCATAAATACCGCCTGCCGCGCCAACAGAAAAATAACGAAAGGCTTCATCATACTGAGGCTGACCATCCCAACAGCGGCCATAGTAATAAATGTATCCAAGTGTATTGGCAAGATAAGGCTCTCCGGTCAGTTCGTAAAGCTTTTTTATACAGGACAGTGATGTGTGCCAGTCGCATTCAAAGGCAGGATCTCCGCCGTAACAGCCATAGCCTTTGTATTTCAGTGCTTTTTGGTTGTCTATATCACACAGCTCATTTACAAATTGACGATATAAAGACAAAACTTTTTCATCAGCATATTTCAGATTATTTTCATGATGATGATATTTTATGAAATCCTCTTTTTCTTCATCTGTATAACGTCTCTGTGTGACAGGCTTATTTTCATCCTCAAAATAATCCTCTATTTCTTTGATAATGCTGTTAACCTTTTCGATAAATGGCGGTTGCTCCGGTTCAAGCATAAATTCTATATTTTCGCAGATAGTGTAAAGCTTATCGCTGCGATCAGGAAGAGCCGGAAGAGTTTCAATATTATCAGGCGTTTCTTCGTCAAAGAGAATTATTTGATCATCATGAAGAAACTGTGAAGTCGGAGCATACCATTCTCTGAAGATTGTTTCATTATCCATATCGGATGAAGCGATCTTTTTCAGTGCATCAAGCATATCATCAAGAGTAAAGCAATAAGTATCATCTGATTCATAATGAAACAGGGAGTGTTCCTCGTCTTTGATATCACTCCATCCGATCTCAAAACGACAAAGCTTTTTTAATTGTTCATCGATGATATAGAGCGGCGGTACATATGTTAGTCCTGAAAGAGGAAGATTTCTTATTTTTGAGGTGATATATTCATAAACCTCGGCAGTTTTGCCGTTTATTTCTCTTATTATGCCCTGACATTTTTTTCCTTTGATCTGATAGCTAACATCATCCCATTGTTTTAACTTACGCATAACATTACCTCCCGGAAGTGAAAAAATCTATTATTTATATTATAAATCCATGTTGAAATAAATGCAATAAAATCAATCTTTAGTCAGTACAAAAAATTGTACTATGTATATAAATACCCTTGAATTATACATGAATGATTGCTATGATATTTAATAAAGACAGTCCCGCTTTATGCGGCGTTTTGTATAGAAGCATCAGAAAACCGGTGATTATAAAATGGACTGTGTTTATAGATACGATTCTCCCATCGGGAGCATGACAATTGCAAGCGACGGAACAGCACTAACAGGCTTGTGGTTTGACGGGCAGAAATATTATGCACAGGCATTTTCAGGGCCGCAATGGAGAATAATCTCAATGTGCTTCTGTTTTCATATGATACATTTCTCGAAGAAGGAAAGCTGCGGCTGAAAGGTGATACATCTTTGGCTTGTCCTGTGATATACAGAGGATGGATGCTGAAGCCTGAAAAATATGCTGAATTATATGATAAGCTTCAGAACGTGGATTTGCAGCTTATAACAACTCCTTCTGAATATAAAAGAATGCATTCATTTCCGGAAATATATCCTGAATTGATTGAGGATACTGCACCTATGATCGTCTATGATGCTCCTGAAAAAATTGATTATGAACAGATCAGGAAAACTTTCAGAAAATGTATGGTAAAAGATTATGTAAAATCTGTCAAAGGTACGGATTTCCCGAAGTGTATCAGCACTGAAATAGGGGAGGATGAATTCAGAAGTCTGATCAGAAAATTCCTTTCTTACAGAGGAAATCTTTATACCGGAGGAATATGTATCAAAGAGTTTCTGGAACTGAAACGGTATGGCGAAAAGACGAATGAATATCGTGTGTTCTACTGTAATAATCAGGCGATAACGATAAGCAGAAATTCTGGTCAGTCGGAATACCTGCCCGAACCTCCGGAGGCACTTATACAAGAATACAGCAACTTGAATAGTCCGTTCTATACAGTAGATTATGCCGAGACAGCAGACGGAAGCTGGAAAATCATTGAAGCCGGAGACGGTCAGGTGTCGGGATTTTCTGACTTTCAGAACGCAGAAAGCTTTTACAGAAAACTGTCGTTGATTTATGATATATGAATCAGCGGAAAGGGAATGATATTAATGTTGAACATTTTTTTCAGAGGATCTGTCGAGGGGACGGCACACTGCTTCAAAAAACAGCTTGGTCTTGAAGGCGAAAACATGATGTCACTTGAATTATTCCTTCATGCAGGAAATATTTCCGTTCCTATGTCCGTACATTCAAGAAAAAAAGTTTATGATGCTTATTTTGACGGATATTTCGGGATTGTCTCGGAAGAAATACGAAGATTAAAAAAATATTTGAAAAAAGAGAATTCTGTTTGTATATGGTTCTCAAAAAAAGATGCAGATGAATATCTTGGAATGCTTGCTGTGATCGAGTACCTCAGCGGTAAAGGAAAAACTATATATTTATGCGATTATACAGATATTTTTGAACTAATGCTATATCACGATAATTATACTATAACGGACAATGACGAAATAATAAAAAACGAATTGGTTATTGATACACTTCCGGAAAAAACAATACTTAGCATGGCGGAATATCAACAGTATATACGGGAACTGAATGAATTAAAAGCAGTCAATGCAGAACTAAGGATTATGAAAGATGGAAAGATTCAAAATATGCCCGAAGATTATATTGATAATAAAATCTTTCAGTTGATCGGAAATGAGGAAGTTCCGGTTTATAAGATCGTCGGAACGATACTTAGTGAAGACTTGCCAAGAATGCTTGCTTTTACAAACTATCGGCTTTATCACCTATTGGAGAGTGGTAAACTCATATTAGTTAAACAAGGGGTCGTTCAGCAGGGAGTATACGGTTGGGCGAAGGAATTCTTTAAATCAATAGTAAAAATCGGAAATCAGAGATAAGTGAATATTATTATAGTGTTCCAAAACAAATATCGCTCAGAATGCCCTTGGATCGTTTTATTGACCGATAAGGATATGAAAATAAGAATACTGTTTCAGAAAGGACAAAAAACATGACTTATGAAGAAATTAAAAAGAATACTGATGTCAATATTTACATAAAGGCGGCAGATGAGTGTTTACAAGCACTCGGCTATACGGAGCATAGCTATGCCCATGTAACCACTGTTGCCGAAAAAACCGGCTATATTCTGCAAACACTCGGTTACGACGAGCGTATGGTTGAGCTTGGAAAAATCGCAGGATATCTGCACGATATCGGCAATCTGATCAACCGTGATGACCATAGCCAGAGCGGCGCAATGATGGCATTCCGTATTCTTGACCATCTTGGTTTTCCTGCGGAAGAAACAGCAATGATAGTCTCCGCTATCGGTAATCACGATGAAGGAACGGGCGTGCCTGTCAGTCCGCTTGCGGCGGCATTGATATTGGCGGATAAATCGGATGTCCGCCGCAACCGTGTCCGCAATACCGAAATAGCAAGCTTTGATATTCATGACCGTGTGAACTACTCTGTTACGAAGGCAGAGCTGAAAATCAATTCCGCACATACAATTATTAAGCTTAAGCTTCAGGTTGACACACACTTCAGCAGTGTTATGGAATACTTTGAAATCTTCATGGGCAGAATGATTCTCTGCCGCAAAGCCGCCGAAAAACTCGGATTACAGTTTAAGCTTATGATTAACGAGAATCAGCTTTTATAAAGTACTTTATCGTAAAGGAAATTTTAACCAGAATTAATAAATCCTTATGCAAAAAAATGACATAAAGTGAGTCGTTTATAATTTAAGAGGGACAGTTTGTATCAATGCTTGGAGACCGAGCTCCTGTATGCCTTAAAATCATTTTTGGTAAAACTCTTTTTAATGATATTGTATATAGGATCAATGATAAAGATATATATGTCCTTCCTTTGGAAATAGATAAAGAATCTTTCTCAAACGGAGAAAAACAGATATTCATTATGTCACTATATTTTGCTCCAGTAAAACCGGAAAATTATGAGATTTCGTTCGTGATTGATACTCCGTTTGCAAGAATAGATACTGAGCATAGGTTTAATATAGCAAAATATTTCTTTAGTGAACTAAAAGGGCGGACATTTATTCTTTCGACAAATATAGAACCAACGAACGAACATATTATAATAAATAGCGAAAAAAATCAATCGCAGTATAAGTTGGAAAACACTGACAACAAGAAGAATGTGTTTGTGGCTTCTTTTTTATCAGGTTCTTTTGTAAAATATACATCTATAGACCAAGAAAGCTGTACCTGTTATACAAAGTGAAACTGATGATAATGCGTACACTTAATCGGTGATTATTCTGATGGAAGTTTGACACTTACTGATGAGGAGATAATACGTATTCTGAAAGAAGAAAAAAATTTTATAAATCTTAACATACATCAATGCGTCCCCTGAAATGATATGTTATTATAATTCCAGGAGGTTGATAGGAATGAACGAAAAAAGTTTTAACTTAGCAAAAACAGCGCTTACAATTACTACCGTACTTACTCTTTTTGTTGCAGGCTTTGAAGTATTAATGGCGATATACGGCTACAAACCGGGGATGAATATTTTTGATATTGCCACTTACGCAACCGTAAATATGAATGCCTACTGCCTGATACTCATTCTTGCGAATCTGATACTTCTGCCCTTTGCAATTCTGCTTTATCATCAGAGCGGCATCAGCCTGAAAAAAGAAATAGCTGAGAAAAAAACTCTCGGCAGGGATATTCTTCTTGGTGTGGCGGCGCTTGCTGCATCAATGATCGTCTCTCTGGGGTATAGCTTTGTCTTTGCCGCAGGAAGATCGGAGCTTGCATTCAATGATACCGATACTTCCATTGGTACAACCATTATGAAAATTATTTCGTTGGTGTTCGTCAGCGGTATCTGCAAGGAAATTTATTTCAGAGGCTTTGCAAAATGCTTTGTGGGCTCGGTTTTAGGTGAAACAAAAGCAATGCTGCTTTTTAATATTCTGTTTGCTTTGCTTGACTGGTACAATTTCGGCTTTTCGTTTTTCGCAGGACTTATCTGGATATGGGCATACAAAAAGAGCGGTCATATGATCTCTTCTATTATACCTCATGCCGGTGCTAATCTTGTGGGAATTTTCTATCTTATCGTTATGTGCGGAGGTATGAAATAATGAATAAAGAAAGCATTATGATGCAGCTTAAAACCCTTGCAGATCAGAACGGTGTTTGCTTTGATGAAGAAATTCTGAGCAGGGCAGTGGAGCTTGCACAGTTCAGGGTATATCCAAAAGGAACAACTCTGAAAAGCATCGGTGATAAGGCGCAGAAGACCGCCTTTGTTCTTGACGGACTTGTGCGCTGCTATTATATTGACGGCGATGGTAACGATATTACACGAGGTTTTGGCTTTGACGGCGGTATGTGCATGGATGAAGGTATGATGGGGCATAGTGAGCATATATGTATGTGGGAGACTTTGGAGGAATCTACACTTATGCTGTTTGAAGTCCGTGAGCTGAAAAGCCTTATCATGAGCAGTGAAAGCCTGAAAACCATCTGGATAGCTCTGCTTGAGAACGGTCTGAAATACAAGATATATCGAGAAAGCAGCTTTCTGACAGAAAATGCAGCGGAGCGTTATCTGTATTTCAGAAAGCACCATCCGCAGCTGTGCGACCGTGTTCCGCAGAAGCATATTGCTACATATCTTGGCATTACCCCCGAATCCCTTAGCCGTATCAGAAAGACTATGAGAGACGAATAATTATTAAGGCAACACCGCACAAAGACCGCCTGACGGCTTTGCACGCCATCTTTCGGCAAATTTTCCGTCATTTTCGCCAAAATCTCCTTGAAATACGTCAGTATTCCTGCGTCGATTTTGTCAATCTGACAAAAAATTATGCTCGAAATCTGACGCGCAATCTCTGTGCGGTGTTGCCTTAACTGCCGGTAAAACATCAGCTGTTCTGCCGGCTTTTTTATTGGGAATAGTGCAATTGTGCGGAATAATATAAAATATTATCATACCCTTGATATTTACACGAAAGACTGCTATGATATTGACTAATAAAGCTGTCATCAAAAAAATTTGGTTTTGAGGACGGCAAAAAGACGGTCCCGCTTTATGCGGCGTTTTGTATATAAGCATCAGAAAACCGGTGATTATAAAATGGATTATGTTTATAGATTAGATTCTCCTATCGGCAAAATGACAATGGCAAGCGACGGAACAGCACTAACAGGCTTGTGGTTTGACGGTCAGAAATATTTTGCCGGAACGCTTTCAGAGCCTTATGAAGAAAAAATCCTGCCTGTTTTTGAAGATACGATAAGTTGGCTTGATACCTATTTCGGCGGCGAAATACCTGATTTTACGCCGGAACTCAATTTGCAGTCCACACCATTCAGAAAAGCCGTGTGGGATATATTGCTGACTATTCCTTACGGGCAGACTATTACCTACGGTGAAATTGCGGAGATACTTGCACAGCAAACGGGCAAAAAGAAAATGTCCGCACAGGCTGTAGGCGGTGCGGTGGGGCATAATCCCATTTCAATCATCATTCCGTGCCACAGAGTAGTAGGTGCAGACGGCAGTATGACAGGGTATGCAGGAGGTATTGACAGGAAAAGATTCCTACTGGAGCTTGAGGGAAAAACAATATATGGTGGTAGCTCTCGTTTATGGTGAAACTCAGGGCTCAGTATATAAGATAAATATGTGAATGATGTCAGTGATTACAAGTATGGTATTGGTTTTAATAAAAAACTGACCTTAAGTTTGAATGAATGAAAATTCTCTGATATCCGGCTATGCAATATTGCATAACAATAATTGCATTATATATCTGAATTATTCAGTTATTCACGCAAATGCAAATATTCCTGAAAGAAAAGGTATACAAAATTGCAAAATTGGTTGACAAATTAAAAGCTATATGTTAATATATACATATCAGACGAGGGTGTTTGTCCGTTTTGGATAAACGCCCTTTTCTGTTTTTTAGCAGGGAGGTAATCATTATGGCAGCATTTGATAGAATACTTTCAGGAATACCGGAGATGGATAAGGCGCTGGACAATATCAGGCTCGGTGATAATGTTGTGTGGAGAGTATCCGATCTGAGTGAATTCAGATTATTTATGGAGCCGTATGTCAGACAGGCGGTCAAGGATAAGCGAAAGATAATTTATTTCCGGTTTGCGGCCCACGAACCGTTCATTACAGATATTCCAGAGGTAAAAACTATTGAGATACCCCTTTCTCATCGTTTTGAAAACTTCACTGTGGAAATACATAATGCAATCGAAAGAGAAGGCAGGGATGCGTTTTATGTTTTCGACTGTCTTTCGGAATTGCAGACCGCATGGGCGACAGACCTGATGATGGGTAATTTTTTCAGAGTTACCTGTCCGTTTCTTTTCGTGCTTGACACGGTAGCATTTTTTCCGCTTATCCGCGGTAAGCACTCGGTTCATTCCGTCAATAAGATCATAGATACTACTCAACTGTTTCTGGATGTCTATACGGGAGAAAAGGATATTTTCGTTCGTCCCGAAAAAGTCTGGAACCGTAATTCGGATACTATGTTTCTTCCGCATATATTTGAGCCGAACTCAGGAAAATTCCGTCCTGTGACTGACGGTGTAAGATCGAGCAGATTTTATAATATACTCGGAAAGCTTCGCCGTGGAACGGATGACAGAAATACAGATTCATGGGATCGCTTTTTCAACAATGCAAAGATCAGACACAGTACCGGAGCTGACATATCAGACGAATGTGAATATATGTGCAATATCATGATGACCCGTGATTCAAAAATGCGTCAGATGGTCAAGAAAAACTTCACCCCGGAGGATTATTTTGAAGTCCGCAGTCATATGATAGGTACTGGAATGATCGGGGGAAAGGCCTGCGGAATGCTGCTGTCCAGAGCCATTATCCGCAACAGGGAGCCGGACATAAACGACACCCTTGAACCTCATGATTCGTTTTACGTTGGTTCGGACGTTTATTACACATATATAGTTGATAACGGCTTCTGGGATATGAGGATAAAGCAGAGAACCGAGGAGGGCTATTTCAGGCTTGCGGAGGAATTCAGAGAGCTGCTGCGAAACGGAAAATTCTCCGATGTTATGCGTGAGCAGTTCGGAAACATTATTGAATACTACGGTCAGGATCCATATATAGTTCGCTCCAGCAGTATTCTTGAGGACGGCTTCGGCAATGCCTTTGCCGGAAAGTATGAATCTGTATTCTGTGCGAACAGAGGAAGCTATGAGGACAGGCTCAAAGAATTTGAAAATGCAATAAAAACCGTTTATGCCAGCACAATGGGGCTTTCTGCCCTCGATTACAGAAAACGCCGGGGACTTGACAAGCGTGACGAGCAGATGGCGCTCCTTGTTCAGAGAGTTTCGGGGTCGTATTACGGGTCTTACTATATGCCCTGTGCGGCAGGGGTCGGTTATTCCTATAGTCCCTACAGATTTTTACAGACTGCCGATCCGGGGGCAGGTATGCTAAGACTTGTCATGGGGCTGGGAACATCGGCTGTTGACAGGACAGAAGGGTCATATCCGAGACTTGTAAGCCTTGATATGCCTGAAAGAACGCCCTATCCGACTGCCGCCGAAAAGCATAAATTCTCACAGCGTACTGCGGAGGTGATCAATACCTCAAAGCATGATCTTGAAAGAGCAAGTCTTGACGCAATGCTGCCCGTGATCCCTCGCTACCTTGGAAATATTCTTCTGGAGCACGATTTCGAGGCGGAGCGAAGGCTCAGAGAAATGGGAAGAGATCGTGACATCAGGTTTATTTCCTGTCAGGGTCTTGTGAAGAACAAAAAGCTTATGGACAGTATGCGGCGGATGCTTGCCTGCATACAATCCGAATATGCTTACCCGGTGGATACAGAGTTTACGATCAATGTTTCTGATGACGGAGAATATACTATAGACCTCCTGCAGTGCAGGCCGCTTCAGGTTATCCAGGGGAATAGCACGGTAACAATTCCCGGAAATATCACAGATGAGCATATTCTGCTACGTACAAAAGGCGCATCAATGGGACTGTCAAGGACGGAGCAGCTTGACTGTATCGTATATGTTGATCCGATAGGATACTACAATATGCCATACAGCAATAAATCTGCCGTTGCCCGTCTGATAGGAAAGATCAACTGGCATTTCCGGGGCAGCGACAAACATCTTATGCTTATGGTTCCGGGGCGGATAGGTACTTCATCAAAGGAACTGGGAGTACCTACTATGTTTTCGGATATCAGCGGATTTGATGTTATCTGTGAGATGGAGGAAAGCCGGGCAGGCTATAATCCGGAATTATCCTACGGCAGCCATATTTTTCAGGATCTGGTGGAGGCTGATATTCTATATACAGCCGTATTCGACAACAGTAAGACACTCGCCTTCTATCCCGAAAAGCTGAACAGCTTTGAAAATATTTCGCATACGTTTGATGAAAGCGGAGAGCTTACCGATATAGTCAGAGTATTCAGAGTACAGGATTGCATGCTATACCATGATATAAATAAAGAGCAGCTGATCATAACCCTGTGATCGGTGCTGCAATGAGCTTTTAATGCACAAAATTTTTCAGAAAAAAACCTGATACACCGCCGGTACAGCCATTACTCAGGTAAGTTTAATATTTTGACATCTTAGCCTCGCCTCGTGCGGGGCATTTTCTTTTGGAAAATGTGAAAAAAGATAGACGCAGGTATAAAAAAATATAGTACAATATATACACAGATTATTCTGACCCAGATGAGCAAACAAAGAATAAACTGTGAAATTCAAAAAAACTGCCTACAAAATGTATTACATTCTGACCGCATTTTTTTATTTATCTGTCTGATTCAGTTATCCTTGTGGGATGTTTTCTGTTATTTCGTTTCTTTTTTACCGATCTTTATTGAAGAAACAATAGTTTTGATAAAAATATTGAAAAAAATAGAGTAAGGTGATAGAATTTTAGTAATGTTTAGTGACAATGGTATAAAGAACGGACAGAGAGGATGTTGCAAATGAAGAAAAAAATTGTGTCGCTGCTGCTTTTGCTGGTCATGACAGCGGGTCTGTGTGCCTGCGCTCCCGAGGAACCTGTTATGCCCCAGCCAAAACAAACATCTGCGGTAGCTGAAAGACCGAAACCCGGCGATGATTTTTACGAATATGTCAATTATGATTTTCTGACAAAGGCTCAGGTACCGTATGACAGCAAAAGTTACACCAGAATGGATCAGATCAGTAAGGAACTTGAAAATGACATTTATTCGATCGTGGATCGCTGCTGCAAAGAAGGAAAAACCGCTGAGGAAACTCAGATAAAGACTCTGTATGAGCAGTATACAGATACTGATGCGAGAGAAGCTGCCGGAGTTGCTCCGCTTATGCCGATCACAGCGATGATAGAAAAGTGCAAAACCACAGATGAGCTTATTTCCGCAATGGGAATGCTCTATCAGGAATATGGAGTTTCCTCATTTTTTAATTTTGAAATAAAGCCCGATATGGCTGATACGTCGATCAACAGACTTTATCTTTTCAGGATAAATACAATGGGAAATATGAAGGAAAACTTCACAAAGACTGATAAAGGTATTGAAAATATCGGAGATATCATCAAAAACACTATTTCAATAATAGACGAAAAAGAAACCAATAGTCTTAAAAGAACCCAGTCAGCAGTCAGTATCGTAAACGATATCGTTTACGCAATGCTGGATTCAAAAGAAGAATACAATATCGAAAAGCATTACAAACTTTATTCAAGAGACCAACTGAAAAAGATGTTCAAGAATATAAATGTTGATCTGATGATCAAATCCTTCGGTTTCAGCGAGGATAAGATCATCGTCTATGATGAGGGAAGTGCGAAAAAGGTAGATGAATTATTCACTTCTGAAAACCTGAGAGCACTCAAGGATTATACACTTGCCTGCGCGATGTATACATATGGCGATGCACTTCCGCCAAGCAGTCAGGAAGGCTTTTCTTATCTTGCAAACAAGGAAAAGGAACTTCAGAGAAAGGGCAAGATGTTTATCTATGACAATCTACCCGAGGAGCTGGGTATTATTTACGGAAAAGAGATCTGTACGGATGAAGTTATGAATATGGCGGATAAAATGCTGAAAGATATCAGTAAGTCGTGCCGTGAGCTGATACAGAACTCTTCAAGATTCAGCGGTGATTCAAAGAAGAAGCTGACAGAAAAACTCGATAATATTATATTCCTTGTGGGATACAACAAGGATTATCACACTCCCTATGATCTCCTTCCGAAAGAAAAAGGCGGAACACTGATCGGAAATCTTATAAGCATCAAAAAATACAATGTTAAGCTCGCAAAGAAAAAACTCAGCAAAAAGGCTGACAGAAGTACATGGGGACTTACTCCGATCACAGTCGATGCAGTCTATTCGCCGTTATCGAATACGGTAACGATACCTGCAGCAATGCTCAGCAAGGCGGCATTTGATCCGGAACTCGGAGAATACAAGAACCTCGGAATGCTCGGTCACGTAATAGCACATGAGATAAACCATGCCTTCGATTCCCTCGGCATAAATTTTGATAAGAACGGATGCTATAATCCGGAATTCATCAGAAAGGCTGACCGTGATGCATACAAAATACTGCAGAAAAAGGTCATCGATTATTACCAGAATTATAAGATACTCGGTATTTACAGTATTGATGGAGAAAAGACTCTCGCAGAGAATATTGCCGATATCGGTGCTATTGAGTGTCTTGTAAATATCACTGACAACAAGGAAAATATCAAGCAGATACTCGAGGGAGAGGCTCAGGAATGGGCTGCTTTAACCGAAATAACTGATGTTTTGACGCAGCTCGAGAGCAATGAGCACAGCCCGGGCGAAGCAAGAGTCAATGCTGTAGTATCATCAGTCGATAAATTCTATGAGGTATATGACATCAAGGAATCGGACAAAATGTATGTTGCTCCCGAGAACAGAATAAAGGTGTGGTGAAGATATGATAAGAGCTAAATTGATACTCCGGAATGTTGTCGGAAAACCTTTGCGTACGATTATTATTATTCTGTCTCTTGCAGCAGCGGCATTTGCGGCATTATTCTGTATGTCAGGAATAAATTCAGTGAAAAATGACCTGAGAGCCTTCTTTTTTTCACAGTTTGGTGAGGCGGATATGGTCTGCATTGGTAAAGATATCAATATCAAGGATGATGAATTCCCACAGGGCACAAGAACTCTCAGTCAGGTAACAGAGAGTATAAAGATAACTCAGCCCAATAGTAAATATGTTAAGTACGTCAGCAATGTAAACATAAGTGTTATCGGAATAGATACAAAAAAGGCATTGGAAATGGGGCTTTTTGAATCTGAGGTCCCGACTGAAGGCGGCGCAACTATCACGACCGATGTTGCAAAACAGTTTGACAAAAAGGTCGGAGATAAATTGGATTTTTACGGCTACCAAGGGAAAAAGTATTCGCTGAAAATACTTGAAATAAAAAGACCGTCAAAGATGCTGGCACGTACCCCGATGGCAATTATCGTGACTCCTGATCTTTGCTGTGAGATAAAGGGAGTAAAATCAGGCAGTATCGATACACTATATGCAGATATACCTGAAGAACATCTGAATGAAACAATACTTGACGTAATGGCAAAGCATAAGAAGTATAATTTCATGAACAGCACAGGAGTAGAAGCGCAGGCCGCCCTCGACAATATGCTCAGTATCTATTATCTGATCTTTGCAGTTGTTTTCCTGATGGTATGCTTCATAATAGTTTCAATGTCAAAGCACATCGTCAATGAGAGAATGTCCGTTGTCGGAATGCTCCGCAGCATCGGCGGAAGTATATTCAGTACGGGGATGCTGCTGATCGCAGAAAGCGCATTTTATGGACTTTGCGGAGGTGTATTGGGAACATTGCTGTTCCTGCCGCTGAGACAGTTTTCTGCTCTCGGAATGACTCCGCCGCCTGTAGAAGGTATGGAAGTCAACGATGGCGTCAATATTTTAACTATATGTCTGGTAATAGTGCTGGTAATACTGATCCAGGTACTGTTTTCCATCTCTGCGATCATAAAAGCGGCAAAGACACCTGTAAGAGATATTGTTTTCGGTACAAAGGATTCAGTATATATGCCGTCGGGGCTTTTTGCTGTGACAGGAGCTATCCTTCTGATCGCAAGTGTTGTTATATACATTGTCTTTGAAGACTTTATGATGATAATACTGAGCGTATTCTGTTCGGTCATCGGTCTTGTCCTGGTTTTCCCGATGGTCATCTATTTTATTTCAAAGCTGCTTGCAAAGCTGTTTTCAAAGCTCAATATGCCTGTTGCAAAGCTGGCAGCAAAGGAGATCTCAAGCACAAAAAGCAGCGTTTCTTCCTCTCAGCTCATTGTTTCTGCTGTATCGGCAACAATCGCTGTGCTGATTCTCAGCATTTCGGTTGTGAGGATGGTATCTGACCCTGTTTTTCATACAACTATCATCGACACAAGCCCGGAACGCAGCGGCGCAACATATGAAATTGTAAAAACTATTGACGGCGTAAATGATGTGGAAGTCCTTTATTTCAAACATCTCATGTATGATTCATCTGTTATGATCAATAGTGAAAAGTGTGAAATCCTGATTATGGGTTATCCTGATGGCGGATTCAAATATGTAAGCGGTATCTCGGGCCTTCCAGACAAACTCGGTGATAATGAAATTGCTTTGGACAAGTCCCTTGCGGATAAGCTTTCGCTGAAAGTCGGAGACGAGGTAACACTTGGTCTGAATAATGAAAAATACCTGAAACAAGAACTTAAATTAAGGGTCAGCGCTCTGATAGATTCAGTTTATTTCAATAATGTCGGAAATACAATGATGATAAATCTCGACAGATACAAGAGGATATATTACGATGAGCCGGCATATGTTCTGATCGATTCCAAGCCCGAAAAGACCATTGAGGTCATGGAAATGCTGAGAGCAACTCTGCCTGACAATTCCGTGAGAATTATGACGAATGAGGAATTCATGATCGAAGTCAGAAGTACGGTCGAGGGCATACTTACTATTCTTTATTCAATAATCGTTCTTGGTATTGTGCTGTCGCTGCTGGGAACGTCAAGCAATATGCTTATGGGATTTGAGCAGTCAAGAAGAAAATATGCGATATTCTATTCTTCATCAATGAGCAAGAACAAACTGAAAAAGCTTATCGTTATCGAGGCAGCGCTTATGATCGTGGTTTCTGTCGCATTTGCATCTGCTTTCAGTCTGTACTTCCTGAATGTTGTCGGAAAAGCACTTGCGATGATAAATATGACTGTAGTTCTTGCCAGCCCGGTACTTTATTCGGTAATATTTGGTGTGATAACATCGCTGATTATGATGATCGTTGTTATCAAGCCTGTAAGGATGCTTTCAAAGATGGATGTTGTCAAAGAGATCAAAACAGACTCAGATTAATCTGATCGGGAGGGAAATAAAGATGAACGAAAATAATTATATTATAAGAGCAAAAGACCTGCACAAGACATTCGGAAAGGGTGAGACCACTCAGGTCGTCCTCGATGGAGCACAGCTTGATATTGAAAAAGGCAGCTTTGTTTCGCTGATGGGCGAATCAGGAACAGGTAAATCAACACTTCTTTATCTTATCGGAGGACTTGACAGAAAATTCAAGGGTGAGATCACGGTTTCCGGTCAGGATATCTCAAAGCTGAACGATTCAAAGCTTTCTCAGCTGCGCAGCGAGAAGATGGGGTTTGTATTTCAGTTCTATAACCTTGCTGCAAATCTCAATGTTGAGGACAATATCCTTCTGTCCCTTGAAATGAGCGGTAAAAAGCTTTCCGATTACAAGGAAAAATATGAGGAGATACTTTCTATCACAGGACTTCAGAATAAAAAACGTTCATATCCTGCACAGCTCTCAGGCGGTCAGCAGCAGCGTGTTGCGATCGCAAGAGCTGTCATCGGAGAACCTGAAATAATCCTCGCGGATGAGCCGACAGGTAATCTGGATGCGGCTTCGGGCGCTGAGATCATGCAGCTTTTCAAAAGGCTCAATGGGGAAAAGGGGATCACTATACTCCAGGTCACTCACTCGGCTGAAGCAGCTTCATACAGCAGCAGAATAGTTACACTCAAGGATCGTGTGATAATCTGATAAGATAATACCCGCATAGCATTGCAGATCATTGCTTGGCTGTGCGGGTATAATTAGTGAAGATGTGCTATGCTGAAACAATTAATAATACCGGAAAATCTGATAACGAAACGGAGTATAATTATTCTTAAAGACAGACAAAGCAAAAATAATAGTTTTTTATAAATTTTAACATACATCAATGCACCCCTGAAATGATGTGATATTATAATTTCAGGAGGTTGATAGAAATGAACGAAAAAAGCTTTGACTTAAAAAAATGAATGAAAACAACTTGCCTTAACTCTGCTCAGCCTCGCTTTGTGCGGGGCATTCAGAATTCGAGTTGATGTGCAATTTATTGTACAGCACATTGTTCTCTGTAGTTTTGTGTCTTGTGTTTGTGAAAATATCGTAATATAATATGATAAAGAACATAAAGAGGTGAAAAGCGATGATTAAACTGCGAAAAATATTTTGATTATGTGCAGCAAATACACACGGTTCCTGCCGAGTGTACTTCTGTGATAAAATTCTGGAAATGTCAGGTGGGAGTATTTCATAATGGATTGAAGAAAAGCAAACAAACTTGTAGATTTCCCTTTTGAATAATATAAAAAGTATTATGACAAATCTGGCTATTACGTGAGTTGCTATATGATGAGCTTTTTGATTACGAGGACCCCGCACCTGAAGATTATAAAAAAGTGAACGATAAATGCATAAAGGACAATTTTGATTATATCATTGAAAATATGGAACGGTTTCACTTCCAAAGGGAAATCCGGATGATTTATTGATTGACTGACCGCTCTCCCGGGAGCGGTATTTCTATGCCCAAAAAACAACAGGGGATGGAGTGGGGTATGGAACTGCCGGATGCACGCTGGGATTTTATCACCGCTCTGATCTTGTGTACGACTGTTGTGACTTATATTAATAGAAAATGTGGTAACTATAATACAAATCAACAAAAGCAAGGCCGGTTTTCTCATAATAGTTGTTATGTGTCGCATAATAGGAAGAGCGTATAAAAATTTCTTAATAGTTTATTGTTTTTTATCGACTTTAGTACCTGAAAATGATATATTAGTAACAAATATTTAGTTTTTTGTTGTTAAAAACATAATAAAGTAAAAATTCACCAATCAAGTGATCCTCATTCTACATATCGTGTGATGAAGAATGCGGAGATCCCTAAATGTCACAATAGTCTCAAAAAGCTTAAATTCGGAGGAATTATGACAGAAAAAGAACTGAAGAGACTGAACCGGAGAGAGCTTTTGGAAATATTACTTTTGCAAAGCAAGAAAATAGATCGTATGCAGTCTGAAATCGAAGAATTACAGCGGGAGCTTGAGAAAAAAGATCTGAAAATAAGTGAATCCGGTTCGATCGCAGAAGCTTCCATAAGAATCAATAATGTGTTTGCGGATGCCCAGATAGCAGCAGATCAGTATCTGAAAAATGTTCATAATCTTCATGCTGATACAGAGGAAGAATGCAGAATACTCAGGGAAAAGACTGAGGCAGAGTGTGAAGAAATGAAAAAACAGGCAAAAGAACAGGCGGATAAGTATTTTGAACAGACCAGACGCATTATCGGCTGCGGAGTTTCGGACATCAATAAGAGGCTCAAGGAAATGGCTGATATGATCTTTGACCGGGGAAAAGTTGAAGAATTATTAAACGGTGATAAGGATGAAACACAAGAAGAATGTAACACTTGATGTTACGACTGAGCAGCTTGCAGTTGAACTGAAAAGAGAAAAATATAAATCACGCTATTTCAAAATTCTCAGAAGTACGATAGCTGCGCTGATCGTAACAGCGGCTGCGGCGGCTCTGGTTGCGACCCTGATCCTGCCTGTTCTGCAGATATATGGTGGATCAATGGCTCCTACACTTAATGAGGGTGATATCGTTTTGTCCGTCAAAACAACAAACTTTGATTACGGAGATGTCTGCTGCTTCTACTATGCTAATAAGATCCTGGTCAAGAGGATCATCGGAAAACCCCTTGATACAGTAGAAATTGACGAAAGCGGAAAGGTTTATGTTAACGGTAAGCTTCTTGATGAACCATATATAAATGAAAAATCACTTGGTGAGTGCGATATAGAATTTCCATGTCAGGTGCCGGAGGGAACCTTTTTTGTAATGGGAGACCACAGAGAAACTTCCCTTGATTCGCGTAATTCTGATATCGGGTGTATTTCTCAGGATGAAATTGTAGGAAAAATAATATTTACGGTCTGGCCGCTCAGCGATTTTGGCGTTGTAAAGTGATAGGATTGGTGCTTGCTGATGAAAACGGATGTTCAGTTGGAATTACTAAAACTGAATAAGAACCACAGAATCCGTCTTATCTGGTATCGTATTGTCAGTATACTTGCGTGCATCACGGTATTTGTTACTACCTATGCGCTCATACTTCCTGCTGTTACGATGGAGAGCGCATCGGATGAGGATATCCGCGCGGATCTCCATTCCGGCGGAAAGGTTCTCAGATGTCCTTTTGAAGTACATAAACATACTGATAAATGTTATGATAAGGATAAAAATCTTATCTGCGGATATGCGGATTATGCCGTTCATAAGCATGATAAAAGCTGTTACGGTGAGGACGGAGAGCTTGTGTGCAAGCTTCCTCAAATCGAAGCGCATACCCATGATCTTAACTGCGAGGATAAGGAACGAAATCTTGTATGCGGTAAAAATGAGGTCATTCTGCATAAGCACAGCAAGGAATGCTACGATGAAAACGGCAGTCTTATCTGCACAAAGCCGGAGGTGGTTGAACACGTTCACACTGATGCCTGCTTTAAAATGCCCGCAGTCAGTTTCTCAAATGAATATGACGGTCTCGGGGTGGAACTGAAGGCGGATGAGGGAGTGTTCCCGGTTGTATCATCTCCGCTTCAGATGAAAACTGCTGCGCCGGATGAAAAAATAAGGAATATTATTGAAAACAAGCTTAGCGGAAAGTTTGACTACACGATCGTTGATATCTGTGTAATGTCCGGTGAAAACAAGGTCGGACCATCAGAAAACGTAACACTTACATTCAGGAATATCGGCAGCCGGATCAGGATGAGTGATGCTATAGTCTGTCATATAGATGACAGCGGCAAAGAAACTCAGCTTGAACTGACTGAAAACAAGGACGGAACAGCACAGGTAAGTACAAGAGCTATGGGTACATTTGTAGTAGCCTCTCCCGAACTGACGAGAGCGGCAAAAGGCAGTGCATCTGCGAAATCTCCCGCAAGGAGCGGCGCAAATTATGCTGACAGGCTTACCGACAGATCAAATGATATCGGTGTATTTTCAGAGGGCTATGATGATTCGCCCTATACCTTCACAAAAACATATAATCTGGATTTTAATATATGGACGTCAGATGTGAGTTCTGCTGTGGGAGGAACCATATTTATCGGTAAAACAAATCTGACAAATCGTGATGTAAAGGTCTGGCAGACAGAGCAGTACTGGGACGGAAAGGTTCCCTTCCGTATCTCCTCCGAGAAGTATTCAAACGGAACGTACGCAAACGGTACCCTTGATTTCCAGAATTATAATGACTTTTTGCTTGAGGACGGCAGCAGACTAAGCGGAGTAACAGCACCGAATGCACCGCTGAAGCTTGACCATCTGAATCTGGAATACTGTAAGGTAAATGCTCTCAGCAGGGTCCAGAATCTCTACGGCCGGGGCAATAAGTTTGTAATAGGAGAAAATGTCACCACAGAGAGCGGAAAGACATGGAAGCTTTACGGCGGCACAGAGCATTCATCCTCTGCGATAACCGGACAGGGCAGACCGGATGTTATAACAAATATAGTTGTTGCCAGCGGTGACTGGGGATATGTATTCGGCGGCGGCGAAGGTCCTACCGGACGGGGTACACAGGTCACTATCCGCGGTGACGCAAACGTAGAAAACGTTTACGGCGGCGGTGAACGCAAGGGCAGCGTCGGAATAAATGACACACCCGGAACAGGCCAGGGCATTAACGTCTATATAGAGGGCGGTAATGTGGGAAATGTATTCGGAGGAAGCGCAATCAACGGCAATAAGTTTCTTTCCGGAGACGGAATCCCCCTTTGTATCAACGAGGATATAAATATAGATGTTCCGGATAATAATTCAGCCTGTCACATAGACCGGATAGTAGGCGGTTCGGATACTACTGACAGCAGTACTATGAGTTATTCTGTTCTGGCTGACAGTCCTATAAACGGAGATGTGACAGTCAATATTGCCAAGGCAGACAGCGTTGACTGTGTTGCCGGCGATCCCAACAGAAATACTCCAAGAAGCGCAACAGATGTACGGCAGGTTCAGGGCTATACGCTTCTTAATGTAACTGCAAGCAATGATTTCGATTATTTTGATCTTTTTGATACAGTTAATATAACCGGTTCAGATGTTGTCGTATCTACCGGTTCAAAAGCCGGCTACAGCCTTACTGACAGCAGTCTGACATGGTGGGGAGATACAAGCGGCAGCCGCGACGGATATATAGGCCAGATCAGAGTTGCAGAAGGAGCAAAACTGATACTGGATCATGGCGGAGTAATTAACCGGCCGTACTCTCATTACATAAGCGGCACATGGCAGAATGGTACTGAGGGAAATAAGGTTCTGAAGGCAAGCGCAAATCATGATCCGTATTATTTATGCTCAGTTTGTTTTGAAGAATTCTCAGAACAAATTCTATAATTTAACAAACGGTGTTGTTACATGGGTAAACGATCAGTCAGATGCAACCGTAGTTACTACAAACAGCAGCGGCGCCGCTGAATTGACAGGTCTTGCAAACGGTACATACACAGTAATGGAGACAAAAGCTCCCAATGGTTACGTTCTCGCTACAACCGGTACAACTGTAACGATCAGCGATGGAAACGGTACAGCTCAGATCTCCAATACAAAGGGCGATAACGTACCTCTTCCGGAAACAGGCGGTATCGGTACAATTATCTTTGTATCAGTAGGTATGATTGTTGTCATTATTACAGGTATTTTCCTTGTAACTAACAAGAGAATGTCAAAAGAAGATATCTGACCTATAAAATATTTAAAGCTTAAATAAGAACAGAGGGGGCATTCTCCGCTCCCCTCTGTTTTTAAGAGAGGGAAATCTATGAAAAAATCAAGAAAAATTGTATCATTGGTTCTTTTGATTGCTTTCTTCATAGGTCTCTCCATTCTGCTGTATCCTGCAATAAGCCAGTATTATAATTCTCGTATGCAGATGAAAGCTATAGTTGAATATGAACAGTTAGCAGATAAGCTGAGCGAGAGTGATATAAAGAAAACGATGGACAAGGCGCGTGAGTATAATAAAAAAATAGCGTCTCTGGGTTTTCCGCTTACAGAGGCAGAGGAGCTTGGCGGGTATGATGACATCCTGAATGTTGACGGAAACGGTATGATGGGTATTCTGAATATAGATAAGCTTAGGCTTCAGCTTCCTGTTTATCACGGTACAAGCGACTCAGTCCTTAATTCGGCTTGCGGTCATCTTGAGGGAACAAGCCTGCCGGTTGGCGGCATTGGTACCCATTGTGTACTTTCTGCACACAGAGGACTGCCTGCTTCAAAGCTTTTTACGGATCTTGATAAGGTCGAGGTCGGCGATGTTTTTACCATAACGGTATTCGGTGAAGTGCTTACCTATCAGGTGGATCAGATCAAGATAGTTCTGCCGTCGGATACTGCAGATCTGGCAATAGACAGAAATAAGGATTACTGCACCCTTATGACCTGTACGCCATACGGGATAAATACACACCGTCTGCTTGTGCGCGGCAGGAGGATAGAAACAGAAGAACAGAAGGAACTGAAAATCACATCAGAAGCCTTTCTTATCAACAGACTTATTGTTACTCCTATAGTCGCTTTGCCGATTATTTTTGTGCTGATTATGTATGTGATATTCAAACCAGTCAGGAAAAAACCAAAATTAGAGGAGGATGATGAGATTTGAAAAACAGACTTTCTTTAAAGATATTGGTTTTTGCTTTGCTTGCTATAATAATTATGTCAACTGCCGTTTGCGCCAATGCAGTACAAACAGAAAAAGCTGTTGATACGAACAGGAAATGCTCGCTTCGGCTGACATATCACTCACAGAATAAATACTTTGAGGGACTCAGAATCCAGATCTTTCATATAGCTGATGTTTCTCTGAAAACACAATATACCCTTACTCCGCAGTTTCAGTCATATCCTGTAGATATCAACGGGATATCCTCTCAGACGGAGTGGGACGAGGCTGCGTTTACGCTGACTTCGTATATAACAGCAGAGTCTGTTTCTCCTGCTGCGGAAAAGGTCACGGACAAAAACGGCGTTGTCAGATTTACCGACCTGAAAACAGGACTGTATCTTGTACGCTGGACTAAAAATCAGACAAAGGATAATGTTTCCGGCTTTGAGCCGTTTATTATTTCTGTTCCCGGTCTGGACGATAAGGGTGACTGGATATATGATATCGACTCCTACCCGAAGCCCGGAAAAAATACTCCCACCGACAAGGAAACCGAGTACAGGGCGGTTATCCTGTGGAGTGACAGAGGCTATGAGGATCAGCGGCCTGACAGTGTACAGATAGAAATATTCAGAAACGGAAAAAGTATGGGTGTATATACACTTTCATCAAAAGATAACTGGACTTACCGCTGGAAGGCAAAGGATGACGGCTCGGAATGGACGGTAGTGGAGCTTGATGCAGGCAGAAAATATAATGTGACGATATCGGAATTCGGTAATGTGTTTACAATAGTAAATCACTATTCCGGAGAAGAACAGTCCTCAGATGACAAAGAGCAAAGCAAAGAACCATACGACGGGGATATCTCCCGGCCGGTCATTGATCCCGATGAAAAAACTACCCCTGAGCCTTTGAAAACAGGCGACAGCGCTGAGACTGCGCTTTATGTTCTGACTATCGCCGCATTATCGGGTATGCTGTTGTTTATTCTGTTTGCCTCAGGAAGAAGAAAGCGTTATGATAAATAAAAAGTTTTTAGTCTGTATAGTTTTCGTGATTGCAGCAGCGCTGGCCTGGACGGTTTTTATCATCACTGAGAATAATAAAAGCTTTGTGAGTGACGTACCTGCTGTTACGGAAAAAATAGAAGATATTCTGCCGCCCCGTACAGAAGGTACTGTCGGGGAACGGACAAAAAATGAAATGCCGGTGATGAATATCGACGGAAATGACTATTCCGGTATTATCGGGGTGCCCGGAAAAAATGTGAAAATGCCTGTTTATTCGGGCTGGGACGAAAAAGCAGCAAAAAGCGTGCCGTGCAGATATTCCGGAAGTATATACGACCTGACCTTTATGATAGGCGGTTCGGAATCGGGAGGCTTTGACTTTCTGACCAGGCTTGAAAAAGGCGAGACCGTCACATTTACTGATATGACAGGAAAGGTGTATACCTTCAGGGTGGATTCAATTGTCCACAGGCGGAATTTTGATATTAAAAATGACGGCGATCTGGTTTTGTTTTCGTATATGAGTGATGTCTCCAGATACATTTTTGTAAGGTGCAGATGATAACCTTTTCAGGCCGCAATAATTAACTTGTGAAATAATACAGTCAGATATGTCATTCTGAGAAGCAAAGTGACGAAGAAGCTTTATATTACTGTCATTTTCAGTAAAGACACTTCCGCTTTCTCTCAGGATGACTTTTTTTGTAGCAAGCGGAATCTGTTATCAGGTAAAAAACTTTTCCCGGAGGCGGCAGGTGTGGTATAATCAGGAAAGAAGTTATGCGAGCCGCTGTTAAATAGGAAACCCAGGCATTCTGCGCCGGGCACCCCGTTTTCCGGAAAAAGGGAGGCTGCGGATTTCTTTGGAAAATCGCATAGCATTGATAGTATCATAAAAGAAATTGAGCAAGAAAAAATATATGTTCTGCCTGAATATCGGGGACAGGAATATGGCAGAAAAATTATGGATGAAATTGTAAAAAATAGATATGGAGGTTCAGTAATGCCAGAAATAAAACTTGTAAAGCTGCAGGAGTCCGACAGGGACCAGTTTATACTTGATAACCAGGAAGCATTCAATTACGGCGCTCTGGAGGAATTCGGCAGACGTGATGATCATTTTGAGGAGGACGGTCAGATTATTTCCCACGACACGATAGAGCAGTCTATAGATAACGGCGAAGCTTACCGCATTGTGTGTGACGGTCATAATGTGGGTGGTGTGATACTGAAAACGGAGGGAGAAAGGGGAGACCTTGAGATACTTTTTGTTTCCCCCCATATTCACAGCAAGGGCATCGGATATGCAGCGTGGTGTGAGGTGGAGAGGCTGCATCCGGAGGTCAAGCTGTGGGAGACTGTAACTCCGTATTTTGAAAAGCGGAATATCCATTTCTATGTAAATCGCTGTGGCTTTCACATCGTGGAATTTTATAACAGCCATCACCCCGACCCGAAGGATCCGGAAATGTCGGAGCATATTGACGAGCAGTTTCCGGATGGAATGTTCAGATTTGAGAAGGTAATTGAATAAAGGAACATGACTGTCTGAGATAAGAATTAATTTAACTGAAAAGCGGAAATCCTGGTTGTCACTGCGTTTCTGTTTATAGTAAGCTTATGTGTGACGGTAGTGCTGACAGATTTCAATAAATCTGTGCATAAAAGCAGGCGCTCGCTGTCAGAAGATTGAAAAGCCAGAAGTTAAAGTAAGCCAGCCGCGTATAGCAGCCTGTAAGGCCAGCGTGACGCTGGACCCGATTCGCGGGGTTCGCTCATTCCATTCGCTCTGCCGTGGGTGTGGGTACTCCTATCACGCGGCAAAAAGATTGTCGGTATCCTTTTTACACAGATCTGACAACCGCGCCACGAGAGTATATGTATGCACTACCGAGCGAGTGTAAACGAGCGATAACGCGAAATAGAGAGCACAGGATAAAATATTGAAAAAATGTGTGAAAAGTGATATTATTATCGTATAAAATTATTAATAGTAATGCACGGCGGGAAAAGACAAGACACAGCTTTGCAGTTAAAGTGTAAGGGGGATATCATTAATGACAGTTTTCAAATGTAAAATGTGCGGCGGTTCACTCATTGTGGAAGAGGGACAAAGTGTATGCACATGTGAGTATTGCGATACTGTTCAGACTCTTCCCAGGGTCGATGATGAACGGCTTGTGGAATTATATAACAGAGCTAATTATTTCCGGCAGAAGCTGGCATTTGACAAGGCAGCGCAGATTTATGAAAATATCGTTAATGAAAAACCGCAGGATGCTGAGGCGCACTGGGCTCTTGTGCTCTGCCGCTATGGTATTGAATATGTAGAGGATCCTGATACCTTTGAACGAATACCCACCTGTCACCGTGCAAGCTTTGATCCTATACTTGATGATATCGACTACAAGGATGCCTTGAAATATGCTGACTCTGTAGCGATGGATGTCTATAAAAAGGAAGCGGCGTATATAGACGGTGTGCTGAAGAAAATAATAGAGATTTCCGGTAAGGAGGAACCCTATGATATATTCATCTGCTTCAAGGAAACTGATGATAAGGGCGACCGTACCCTTGACAGCGTAAAGGCGCAGGAGATATATGACGCACTTACGGATAAGGGCTATAAGGTGTTTTTCTCCAGAATAACACTGGAAGGTATGCTGGGCGTTGATTACGAGCCTCATATTTTTGCAGCTCTCAACAGTGCAAAAATAATGCTTGTTGTCACAACGGAACAGAGATATGTCAATTCCGTGTGGGTGAAGAATGAATGGAGCCGTTACCTTAAAATAATGGCAAATAGCAAGGGACGTTATCTTATCCCGTGCTATCTGAATATGGATCCCTATGATCTGCCGGACGAATTTCAGAAAATGCAGGGGCAGGATATGAGTAAGCTTGGTTATCTGCAGGATCTTCTGAGAGGTATCGGAAAGATTTTACCCGGACAGACAGCAGGCTTTTCAAACGGCCCCGGTATTAATATCTCCAATATACAGGGACTTGTAAAGCTGATACTTCTGGCGCTTTCACAGGAGGACTATGACAAAGCGGAGGATGTCTGCGATAAGCTTATGATAGCCTCAGGAGAAAGCAGCATATTCTATCTTCTCAAATTGTATATCGGATATATTCTGGAGGATGATATTGAGATCTATGTCGATAATCTCAGAAGGAAATATCCGGAAATGCTGCCGGAGGAAAAAATTGTATTTGACAGCAATAATTATATTTATTTCTTTGAAATTATGTTGTCCTATGGATTTCTTTCAAGAGCAGAGTATATCCTGAAAGCTTTTCCTGGTGTTGTGGAGTCGGATTTCAATACGGAGGATGACGGCGAATTCATTTCCGTTATGAATCATGCTGCCATTATACAGGATTATAATCCGGATATGATAAAAAATTTACTCCGGATAGGTCTGGATCCGAATAAGTTTTTCAGAGTATCAGAAGAAAACGAAAGCTTCAGTGTTTTGTATGATGCACTGATGAATCCCCCCGAAGAGGAAGAGGACAGGCAGGAGATCATACGCCTGCTGATGGATTCAGCAGCAGCTCCGGTTCCGGGGGATGATTACGAGATGGAGGTATGCTTTAACTGCGCAATAATCAATAATGATTATGAGCTTGTAAAATATCTTCTGGATAAAGGAGCTGACCCGGATACATTGTGCTATGATTGGGGCGAAGAGGAGTATTCCGTTCCGGCAGTATACTATGCAGCCTGCAGATCCTTAAGCTCCGGTATAGTTCAGCTTTTGCTGGAAAGAGGAGCCAATATGCTCCCTTCGGATGAATACGGCTCACCGATACTTAATTTCTTTAAGAATACTGATTATCCGGAGGGTGCAGAGGAGGTTCTCCGTATTCTGCTTGAACACGGCGCGGATCCGGATATATATGAAGAATGGACTGATGACAAAGGACAGCAGATATCAATTTCTGTTCTTTGTAATGCCTTGATTAATTGCAGGAGACCTGAGTTGATAAAAATTCTTATCGGGTATGGCGCAAATGTAAATTCAGTCAATGCAATAGCATGCGGTGATGATACATTCAGAACCAGACCCCAGCTTCTGTCTGCAATAATCGATTCAAAGGATCCGGAGATAGTCCGTCTGCTGCTGGAAAACGGCGCGGATCCCAATGCGTCTGAGAAG